>NZ_ASXX01000011.1:0-177868 GCF_001526505.1 Agrobacterium sp. D14 | reverse complement strand
ACCGTCGTCAACAAGGCGCTGGAACTGCTCGATGGCGCGATCAAAAACGAAGGGCTGATCGTCGTCGGCGCCACCAACCGGCCCGATCATATCGACGAGGCCATCAGGCGATCCGGACGATTGGAGACCCATATCGAAATCCCCAGGCCCGATATCCCGACGCTGGCCGAAATCCTGGCCCATCATCTCGGTGACGATGTGACATCGCTGATCCGGGAGCCGGTACCAGAAACCCGGTCTGAAACCGAGGACGGATTCTCTCTGAAGAAGATCGTCGCCGATTATCTGGAGGAAGAAGAAGACCAATGGAAAGGAGCCAGTCGATGACCGAGCAGCAGAACACCAACGCGTCGGAATTGTCGGCGGCCGCGCGAGAAGGCAATTCCGATGCGATCCTCAGGCGGCTTGCCACGCGGGCAATGGGGATGACGGGTGCGGATATCGAACGCATCGTCCGGGAAGCGCGATTAAAGGCGCGGCGCGGCAAGCGGGCGGTTCGTTATGAGGATATCGAAGAGGGCATCCGCGGGCATCGCCCGCCCGTGCCCTATAATCTGCGCTGGCGCTTCGCGTTCCACGAGGCCGGACATGCGGTCGTGCATCATGCGCTCGATCTCGGACCCGTTCGCGGTCTCAATATCGATTCCGGCGAGGGCGGCTACAATCTCGTCGGCTTCCACGTCTGGGCCACCGACACGCGCGATTGGTACGAAAACATGCTGACCATGCTGATGGCCGGGCGGGCTGCCGAGCAACTGGTGCTGAAACGTGTCTCGAGCGGTTCGGGAGGTACCGACGACAGCGATCTGGCGCGGGCCACGCGGCTCGCCTTTGACATGGAGCGGACGCTCGGCTTCGGGGCTCAACATCCGCTGCTCTATCGGCCGCATCGCGATGCGGGCGCGGTTCTGGACCGAGATACCGAACTGGCCGCTCGCGTTCATGCCAGGCTGGTAGCGGCACTCGATCGGGCGGCGGCAATCCTCAGGAGGCACAGACCAACCTTCAATGCACTCGCAAAGGTCCTGTTTGAGGCCCAGGCAATGGATGAAGAGGCCGTGCTGAAAATCCTGACGTCTTGAAGCTCATCGTTCGGGCGATGAGGGGTGTAAGGGCCACCGTCATGGCAGCGTTATTGAAGGCGCGCGAGCCGCACGAAGTCATGATAAGCGATCTGGTCAAAGATAAGATCAGCTCTGCCGCAATAGGTCAGGAGGTGAGGACACGCGCCCGGATGCCAACAATGCTCGTAGTAGAATCCAGCCCGCGCGGCGAAGCCTCGATATCGCGAAACATGACGCGGCGTTTTGTCGACGCGTGGAAAAGAACCTGGCCAGATGGTCAGATCGTCAATCGGGATCTCATGAACACTGATCTTCGGTTCGTGACTGAGCCATGGCTGCAGGCTTACTTCACGCCGAGCGACCAGCACTCACCTGAGATGAAACAGGCTTTAAGCCTGTCCGACGAGCTGGTTCAGGAGTTGATTGCGGCGGACCATGTCGTCATCGCCACTCCTGTCTACAACTATAATATTCCCGCCGTCCTGAAGGCATGGTTCGACCACATCGTTCGCAAGGGGCTGACACTTGGGTTCGATGGCACGGGAATGCTTGAAGGCAGGAAGGCGACGGTTTTGATTGCTTCCGGTGGAGTTTATACTGAAGGATCGCCCATCCAGGACCGCGACATCGCCGCCCTGTACCTTCGGCTTATTCTCAAAGTTATCGGCATCACCGATGTAACATTCGTCGCAGGCGGTGGTGCCAAAGCCGTAGACCTGCGCGAACAGACCATGGATGGTTTTCTGGGTACCTTGCAGGACGGGATCGAACGGGCCGCCGGAATGGATGCCGGTGTGGCAGAAAATCAAGCCCGGCACTGACGCCTTACGAGCCTCAATGCCGGGACGATCTCGAAGGTTGCGCTTTGAAGCAATCAGAGCCTGTAGCCACCATTCGCTTCATCGCCTTCACGATGTTGGTGTCCTCACGGACGGCAGCATTCATGTCTGTTCGTGTCAGTCCGAGACTCCACAGCGTTCACCGATCCCACGCACCCCAAGGGGTGAATGTTCAGCGCTGATTGACAGTCCAGCAAAGAAAAAGCCCGACCGGTCACTGAAAAGTAACCGGCCGGGCAAAAAGCAGGGCCGGTTGGCTCAAAGCCCTGCTGGGAAATTGCAAGTGCGAAAAAAAACGCACTCCAGTCGCGGCGCGAATACTTATCGAAATTTCGCCAATGATCCGATGCTCCTGCTCCCTCTATCATCCCCGGCCTGCAATTGGTTGTTGTTCTCAGTCGGGGGGCTGCTGCGATTGGATTTCGCACAAGGGACAATGCGCGTCTTGAACGCTATAAACCTTCCGCGAAAAGTCCCTGCGCCGCTGCATCGCCACACTCATGCTGGATTGCTGGTCGTGTCGTCATTACCAATCGACCGGATTAAAAAACTTCGGTTACTATGAGGGACTGTGAGCGCGCGTATTTGTAGGAAGGGTTACCGAATGGTGCGAGGGAAGAAGGACGCGGGAGGTATACGGATTTGGCGTAGTCATGAGGTAGCTGGGGTCGAACTATTGCGCGCATCCGGAACGCAGCACCGCTTTCCGAAACACTTTCATGACGCGTATGCGATCCATCTTCATGAACGCGGGACGATGACCTTCCTCTGCGAAAAGCCGCACGAGGCCCTTAGGCCCGGGAATATAAATGTTCTTGCACCGGGTGTCGTTCACATGTGCTTGCCGGGCGATGAGGAGACGTTGAACTACCGTTGCCTGTTCGTATCTCCGGCGTTTCTTCAGTACGCGGTGCTTGATCCAGGGGAGACGCGCCTACCACCCCTCGAGCGTTTGCAATGCCTTGGCGATATCCAGCTATTCCAAAACCTTGGCAACGCTCATCGCTCGCTCGAAATAGATGATGGTGGGTTTGAGGGAGAGACGATGCTCACAAGTGGTCTTGCTGCCCTTGCCGCTTACTCAAGAGGGAAATGGACCGCGACGATCGACGCAGGAAACGAGCCGCGTCATGTTACGACCGTTCGTGAGTTTCTTGACGCCAACTACGACAAGCGCATTTCTCTTTCTGAACTTGCACGGCTGGTCGGTTTGAATCCGGTTTACCTCGTGCGATCCTTCCGATCTTCAATTGGATTGCCGCCGCATGCCTACCAACGACAATTGCGGCTGTCCCAGGCTCGGCAATTGCTTCGGTCAGGTATTCCGCCGGCGGAGGTGGCCGGCATTGTTGGCTTTGCGGATCAGAGTCATCTTTCGCGTTTGTTTAAGCAAACGACCGGAGTTACTCCCATTTCCTATGCGCGAGGTTTATAGCGTTCAAGACGGTTGGGCGTCCGTATGTTCTTCCTGCTTTTGCGGTTTCTTTTGAAAGACCGCTCGCGGCCTGCGTTAGGCATGCGAAAATTAAAGCAATTGGAGGACAGTTATGCCAGCGATAGAAAATCTCGGGTTGTTCGTCGGCTCCGCCTTGGCATTACTTCTGATTCCAGGTCCCGCGGTTCTGTACATTTTTGCCCGATCGCTCGAGCAGGGCCGCCTCGCAGGCTTTGTTTCGATCCTCGGGATTCATGCTGCGACGCTCGTACATGTCATTATCGCAGCGCTGGGTTTGTCGGCGGTTTTGGCATCGTCGGCTCTGGCATTTGGCGTTATCCAGTATGCGGGAGCGGCCTACTTGGTCTGGCTTGGGCTGAGGAGGATTTTGGGCCGGAGCCAGATTCCTGACGACAATATCACAATCAAGACGAATGGTTATTGGCGCCTGCTGCGGGATGGTTTTGTCGTCAATCTGCTCAACCCTAAAACTGCCCTTTTCTTCCTGGCTTTCCTACCTCAATTTGTTGATGTAAGCCTCGGCCAAGTAGCGATGCAAATCGCTTTTCTAGGCTTGGTCTATACTCTGCTTGGTATTATCACCGATGGCGGCTATGCGCTTGCCGCAGGCTTTGGGGGCGACTACCTGAGGCGCAATCGGGGCTTTCTCACAGCCGAACGCTATGTCAGTGGGGGCCTCTTGATTGGCCTTGGAATAACGGCTGCCTTTGCGGGAAATCAGGTCCATAGAACCTAGCGGAGATCGAGTAAGTGGAGTCCCGTTGATTGACCCGCAGCGAGGCTTCTGACTCAAACACGAACGAAAGGGAGATTGCAGTGCATGCATCCGATAACTTCGTTACAGCGCTCCAGAGCGTGACAGAGCATTGGTCTCCCAAGGTCATTGGCTGCGTTAATGACCAATAACTGAAGGTCGCCAAATTTCTTGGAGAGCTAGTTTGGCATAAGCGACGACGAGGACGAACTCTTCCATGTCGTCAAAGGATCTCTTCGCATCGAGTACGAAGACCGGTTTGTTCACCTGAGGCAGGGCGATTCCCATATCGTGCCGAAGGCGACCATGCACAATCCGGTGGCAGACAAGGAATGCTGGATCGTCCTAATCGAACCCGTCGGCACGAAGCACACCGGTGATGCGACCACTGACCGTACCCGCAGCATCGACGAACAGTTGCAATGACCTTCTTTGTTCTCAACCAAAAGGAAGCAAACTGAGACGCCGACGTTTTTTATAAGCAGCAAGGTCAAGCCGTCTTTTCCGAGCTTCTCGGCCGACCACGTTTCGAGCACGACGGGGGCGTTGGTGCACGGATGTGGAACTGAACGGATGGGGATCTTTGAAACGGCTGACTACGGCGTGGCTGCTTTGCGGCGGACGCTTTCGGGCGTGCGCAAGCAAGCATGCGGTTGAGGACGGCGCAACCGATGGCGACTTCAGTGTGCTGACCAGACAGCGACCTGCCTTGTCATCAACGGCGGATGCGCGATCTCGTTGCCAAGCGGACCGGCGATCGGCCTAAATCGTGTTCTGGGGCTGGACGCTGTCTCGGACGAGGTGAGAAACTGGATCCAGACCAAGGAGCTGCCCGAGCACAGTCCCGGATGGGCAAAGCTTACCCGCAGCGCGCCTTTTAGCAACCTCGATGCGCCGGTCAGTGAGCGCACCCGAAAAGTTCAAGGCGACGAAGCCCTGCTCTTCGGATCGATGATGTGCAAGGGTTTCAACTTCCCGCCAAGCTTGACCGCCCTCTGGTCCGCCATTGTGGGTAAAGAGGGCTGGTCGTGTTTTTTCGCTCTTGATGATGAAACGCCTATCGGCACCGGCGCCATGTACGTCTCGGGTTCATATGCGTGGCTCGGTGGCGGTACCACAGCCCCCGAGTTTCGGAATCGGGGCGTTCAAAAGGCGCTCATCCAGGCTCGCACCGACTACGGTATCGAACAGGGCGTTTTGACGTTCGTCGTCGAAACAGAAGTACCCTCGGCTGGCAAGCTCAATATCTCCTATGACAACCTCAGAAAAATAGGCTTCCAGCACGCGTACAACCGGAAGAACTTCAAGCTTTAGCACATCTGGCGATCTTCTTTCAGGCCAGCGGGTGATTTTCTGGATCGTCACACAAAAGCCTGTTCCTCAACGGTTTGAGGGCAACTACACCGCGTCCTGATCATCGCAGGTGATGATGCCTGGAGGTCTTCCCCGACGACATAGTGAACCGCCATCTCTCTTATGTTGCGCCTCAAGCCTCTATGCAGCACTCCGCTGGCCTCCCGCTTAGGGCGTAAGAGCGGAATAGTTACCGCTTCGCGCCCCCATGTCGGTCGTCACGTCAAATTCGATCGTTTCCTCGAAGCAGACGTAGATCAGGCACTTGAAATGCGCACTCTCTGATGCTCCTAGCCGATATTTGCGTCGATCCAAGCGCGCGTCTGCTCAAGAACCTCGTCAGACAAGTCAGGATCGTCAACTGCCCTAGCGAGGATGACGGCTCCGATCATGGCCGCCCAGCTCCCGATCGCCGCGCGGCGGGCACCGGCCGAACCCCCGTCCGGAAGCGCCTGCTCAATACGTGCGACTTGGGAGCGCAGTCCCTCGGCCATAACGGCTTTCGCCGCGGGCGTCTGGTGACGAATGGCAGCCGCCAGGCCTGCCGTCGGGCATCCATTACCGGGATTATCCCGGTGACGCGGCGCCAGATAGGAGCGGACGAAATCGCTGAACCCGCCACCTTCAAAACTGTCTGCGCCGAGGGCGTGCGCAAGGGTCTGCGCCACCAGATCGTCTTTTGAGGTGAAGTGGCCGTAAAAGCCACCATGGGTCATGCCGGCTGCTTTCATGACCTCCGCGACGCTTACAGCCTCGAACCCCTTGTCCTTAAACAACCGGCTGGCGACATCCAGAATTCGGCGTCGGTTTTCCGCCATCTGTTCTCGGCTGACCTTCATTTCAAAATTCTCCACGACGGCTGTTGACATTTACATGATGGTCATCATATTTAACTCAATCATGATGATTATCATGAATATAAGGTCAGTTAGAGAAAAGAGCAATCCAATGAGCCAAATTCCTACAGTCCTGATCACCGGCGCCTCCACGGGCATTGGCGCAACCTATGCCGAACGCTTTGCACGCCGCGGACACGATCTGGTGCTGGTCGCCCGAGACGTGGTGCGTATGGAGACGCTTGCGAGCCGTCTGCGCCAGGAAACCGGTGTGACGGTCGTTACCCTCCAGGCGGATCTCACCCAGGCGACGGATCTCGCCAAGGTCGAGACCAGGCTGCGTGACGATGCGCGCATCGGCATTCTCGTCAACAATGCCGGAACGGCGATCGGCGGGACCTTCATCGATCAGAGCATCGATGACATGACCAAGCTCGTTGCGCTCAACGCGACCGCACTTGTCCGGCTTGCCAGGGCCATCGCTCCGCGTCTTGCCGAGGCCGGTGAGGGTGCGATCGTCAATATCGGTTCGGTCGTTGGCCTTGCACCGGAATTCGGCATGACGGTCTACGGCGCGACCAAGGCTTTCGTTCTTTTCCTGTCACAGGGACTTGCGCAAGAACTTGGGCCGAAGGGTGTCTACATCCAGGCCGTTCTTCCTGCCACGACCCGGACCGAAATATGGGACCATGTCGGCGCTGACGTCAGCAAAATGAACAACGTGATGGAAGTGGGCGATCTGGTCGATGCGGCCTTGGTCGGGTTCGACCGCCGTGAGCCGGTTACTATCCCGCCGCTTCCTGACGCCGGCCAGTGGGACGCATTCGACCTCGCCCGCAAGACCATGATGGCCAACTTCGGTAATGCACTGCCTGGCGAACGTTACCGTAACCTTGCCTAAAGTGCGTGCGCCCATCCCGATAGATGGCCGTTTCTGCGGCAACAATATAGGTAAATCATGATCGACAAGACACTTTTCGAACCCTACGCTCTCGGCGGCATCACCCTTGCAAACCGTGTCGTTATGGCGCCTCTCACGCGCAATCGCGCCGCAGCGGGCCTCGTGCCGAGCGATCTCGCCACGGAATATTATGCCCAGCGCGCAAGCGCCGGACTGATTATCACCGAAGCGACGCAGGTTTCCAGGCAGGCCCAAGGCTACCAGGATACGCCCGGCCTCTACACGCCTGAGCAGATTGAGGGTTGGCGCAAGGTTACCGACGCGGTTCATGCCAAGGGCGGACGGATCTTCGTTCAGCTCTGGCATGTCGGTCGCGTCAGCCATGTTGATCTTCTTGGCGGTGACGCACCGGCCGCACCCTCGGCGATCCGTGCCGGGACCAAAACGTTCGTGAACAACGGTTTCGCCGACGTATCGGAGCCGCGTGCCCTTGAGCTTGATGAGCTTCCCGGCATCGTCAGCGATTTCCGCAAGGCCGCAGCCAATGCCATCGAGGCGGGCTTCGATGGCGTCGAGGTTCACGGGGCCAATGGCTATCTGCTGGAGCAGTTCGCAAAGGACGGCGCCAATGTCCGCACCGATGCCTATGGCGGTTCCGTCGAAAACCGCGCGCGCCTGATGCTCGAAGTCACCGCTGCGGTGGCGCAGGAAATCGGCGCTGAGCGCACCGGCATCCGGATTTCGCCAGTCTCACCCGCCAACGGTATCTCCTCCAGCGATCCCCAGACGCAATACAACTATATCGTTGATCAGCTCGATGCGCTCGGCATCGCCTACATTCATGTCGTTGAAGGTGCCACCGGTGGGCCGCGCGACGTCGCACCCTTCGATTACGGATCGCTGCGCGGCCGCTTCAGCAAGACTTATATCGCCAACAATGGCTATGATCTCGACCTTGCGACTTCGCATCTGGCCGATGACAAGGCGGATCTCATCGCCTTCGGTCGTCCCTTCATTGCCAATCCCGATCTCGTGGAGCGACTGCAAAGCGGCGCGCCGCTGGCTGAGATCAATCCGACGACGATCTACGGCGGAGGTGCTGCGGGTTATACCGACTATCCGCGCTTTACCGACACTTCGGGCATTTGAGCGATCAGGGGCCTCATTTCGGTGCGGCCCCTGTGATGCCGATCATCATTACCAATCCCTGACAATCAAAAGCAGCGCGGCCGGATGTCGCGCGCCAGATCGAGAAGAACGCTATGGCGGCCGTTGCATCGAAAGAACAGAAGACTGCATTCGTGACCGGCGCCTCCAGCGGTATCGGCAAGGCGGCGGCATTGGCGCTTAGCCGCGCGGGCTACCGGGTGATCGGCACAAGCCGCAAGGCGGCACCCGGCGAGATCCGCGATGGCATCAGAATGATCGCTTGCGACGTGACCTCGGTCGCTTCCGTTGCCGCCGCCGTGGCTCTGGCACATGTGGAACTCGGCCGCATCGACCTACTCGTCAACAATGCCGGCTACGCCGTATCCGGGGCCGCGGAGGAAAGTTCGATCGAGCAGGTTCGCGCGCTGTTCGACACCAACTTTCTGGGCGTCGTGCGGGTGACGAACGCAGTCCTTCCGATCATGCGTCAGCAGGGTGCTGGACGGATTCTGAACATCGGTTCGGTCGTTGGGCTTATTCCTGGCCCCTTCGGCGCGTATTACACGGCAAGCAAACACGCAATCGAGGGCTATTCCGAATCCCTGGACCATGAGGCGCGACCGTTCGGTATCCGGGTCGCCGTCATCGAGCCATGGGCGACGAAGACCTCCATCGAAGCCAACTCACCGCAGGGCGACCACCCGGTTGCCGCCTATCGCGAGGTATTCGCCCGCTACCAGGCCGCGTTCAATGCAGCGATGGCGGCTGGCGACACGGCGGAGGATGTCGCAGCGACCATCCTTGCGGCAGCGCAGGCCCGGAAGCCGCGGCTGCGCTACCCCTCTGGCAAGGCTGCCCGACAGACCTCGTTTGCCCGGCGTTTCCTGCCGCGTGCGCTGTTCGATCGCATCCTGCGCAAGCAGTTCAACATCGCCTGAGATTATCCATTCACGTACCGGCCCGCGTGCGGGCAAGGCAGAGCCATCATGACCTACGCATCGATCAAGACTGCATCGACATATCGCTACCGCGACGCTCCCAACCGCTTCATCATGGCAGGCAACATCCGCTTTGCCTATCGCGAGCTTGGCCCGCGCGGCGGCGTTCCGCTGGTTCTTCTCAATCACTGGGGCGCCGTGCTGGATAATTTCGACCCGCGCATTGTCGATGGGCTTGCTGTCTCTCACCATATCATTGCGCTGGACTATCAGGGGATCGGCCTTTCCAGCGGAACGGCGCCAGTCACGATCGATGAAATGGCCCGCGATGTCATCGCCGTCATCAGTGAGCTGGGCTTCACCACGGTTGACCTCATGGGCTTCTCACTTGGCGGCTTCGTCGCCCAGGATATTGTGCTGAAAACGCCCGACCTGGTGCGCAAGCTGATCCTCACCGGCACGGGACCTGCCGGCGGAACGGGTATTGCAAGGGTCGGAGCCGTCTCCTGGCCTTTGATCATCAAGGGCATGCTGACCTTGCAGGACCCCAAGACCTACCTGTTCTTCACGTCGTCAACCAATGGCCGCCGGGCAGCGAAGGACTTTCTGGCACGCCTCAAAGAGCGCCAGATCGATCGCGACGAGGAGCCGACACCACGCGCATTCCTGCGCCAGCTTAGCGCCATCAAGACCTGGGGCCGTCAGACACCGCAGGATCTGGGACGCATCCACATTCCCGTTCTTGTGGCCAACGGGGACAATGACATCATGGTGCCAACATCCAACAGCCGCGATATGGCGCGGCGCATCCCCAACGCCAAACTCGTGATATACGAGGATGCCAGCCACGGCGGGATCTTCCAATACCATGCCCAGTTCGTGCCGAAAGCCCTGGCTTTCCTGGCTGCCTGACCGAACACTCGTTTCACACTGGAGAAAGCCCGTGAAAGCCTTCGTTGTCGATAAATACAAGAAGAAGGGCGCGCTACGTCTGGCCGACATGCCCGAACCTCAGATCGGTGCCAATGATGTGCTGGTTCGCATCGAGGCCACCGCGATCAACCTTCTGGATTCCAAGGTGCGCGATGGCGAGTTCAAGCTCTTCCTGCCCTATCGACCGCCCTTCATTCTCGGTCATGATCTGGCCGGCACGGTCCTCCGTGTCGGTGCCAACGTCCGGCAGTTCAAGTCGGGCGACGAGGTCTACGCCCGTCCGCGCGATCTCAGGGCAGGCACCTTTGCAGAGTTGATTGCGGTCGATGCCGCAGACCTCGCGCTGAAACCGACAAGCCTCTCCATGGAGGAGGCCGCCTCGATCCCGCTGGTCGGACTGACCGCCTGGCAGGCGCTGGTCGAAGTGGGCAAGGTCAAGCCAGGCCAGAAGGTCTTCCTTCAGGCCGGTTCCGGCGGTGTCGGCACGTTTGCCATCCAGCTTGCAAAACATCTTGGCGCCACCGTGGCAACCACCACCAGTGCCGCCAATGCCGAGCTTGTCAAAAGCCTCGGTGCGGATGTGATCATCGACTACAAGACGCAGGATTTCGAGCAGTTGCTGTCCGGTTACGATCTGGTGCTGAACAGCCAGGATGCCAAGACGCTGGAAAAGTCGGTGAATGTGCTGAAGCCCGGCGGGAAGCTGATTTCGATCTCTGGACCCCCGGACGTTCCCTTCGCCAAATCCCTGAAACTGAACCTGTTCTTGCGCTTAGTTGTGCGAATGTTGAGCCGAGGCATTCTGAAAAAGGCAAAGAGCCGCAGCGTCGACTACTCCTTCCTGTTCATGCGCGCGCAAGGGCAGCAATTGAGCGAGATCGCCAAGCTGATCGACGCCGGCGCCATCCGTCCGGTCGTCGACAAGGTGTTCCCTTTTGCGCAGACGGCTGACGCCTTGGCTTATGTCGAAACCGGGCGTGCCAAGGGGAAGGTTGTTGTTGCCGTTGCACAATGACCGTCTCGCAAGCAGGCAGGTCGTTCTTTTCGAAGGATGATGTCCGCTTCGATGGCTCATGGTGTTGGTTTCCACGCGGAACTGAGCCGGTGGGGGGGCGGATAAAAAGTTGGACTGTTTTAAATACTCAGGCCGAGGCTCTTACGATATTCGACCGGGCTAAGTGATCCCAGTGATATTTTGATGCGCGTTTCATTGTACCATCGGATGTAGGCGTCCACCTCTGCCACGAACTGCTCGATCGTGATGACCTTCCAGTCTCGTGGATAGAAGAGCTCGGTTTTCAACCGACCGAAGAACCCTTCGCACGCGGCGTTGTCTTGCGAGCAACCCTTTCGAGACATCGAGCGAACCAGTCTTGCTTCGCTGATACGGGTTAACCAGCCGGGCCATCGATAATGGGCTCCGCGATCAGAATGGATGATTGGCCGTTCCTCGTCGTTGGCGACGGTTCCGATGGCTGCATCCTGTCAATCGGCATGGAATGTTGGCTCTGACTCAGTTTTGATGCAGTTGTAACGATGCTGCTTTGCTGGTTTCCACAAAGGAATCAGCCTGATGAGCACCAAGTTTCGCCCCTCTGATTTGGTACCGGCTGGTTTCATCGCCGAACGCATCACCCACATTGACGATGAGACCTGCATCTTGCTTTCCCGAGCCGGCGCTACCGCGTCATGTCCGGCATGCGGACGAATCTCGCGGACGGTTCGAAGCCGTTATTGCCGCCAGGTCGCGGACCTCCCTCTGTCGGGAAGGCGTGTCCGACTTCTCGTCCGCACACGTAGGTTCACCTGTGACGCGGTGCTCTGCGGCAGGCAAATATTCTCCGAGCGGTTCGGCGATGTGCTCCCTCCCTACGCCAGACGAACCGGGCGTCTCGAGCATCTCGTCCACCATTTAGCGCTTGCACTTGGAGGACGCCCGGCGGCGCGTTTTGCCCAGCGGTTGATGCTTCCCGTCAGTAACGACACCTTGCTACGAGTTATCCGCAGGCAAGGGTTACCGCCGTCGATCCCGCCGTCGGTGATCGGCATCGATGACTGGGCCTGGCGGCGCAATCATCGCTATGGCACGATCGTGTGTGACCTGGAGCGTCGGCGGCCGATCCGTCTGCTACCGGACCGTGAGCCAGCGACGGCAGAGGCCTGGTTGCGGGGAAATCCCCAAATCCAGATTATAGCGCGTGACCGCGGCGGCGCTTACGGGCTGGCGGCAGCAAAGGCGTTGCCCGATGCAGTGCAGGTCGCTGATCGATGGCATCTGATGGAGAATGCCAGCCGTGCATTCCTGGACACCGTTCGCAAATCTATGCGGCAAATCCGCAAGACGCTCGGTGCAACGCGCATCAATCCCAAGCTGCTGACCGCGGCCGAACGCCTTCAATACCAGGGCTATCTCCGGCGAGAACAGACCAACACGGTCATCATGGCGTTCGCAAAGGACGGTGCGACGATAAAGGAAATTGTGCGCCGTACCGGTCATAGCCGCGGCTTGGTCCGCCAAGTGCTCAGGGGACAACGCAACGACGTCTTTCGGTCAAGAGAGAGCTCGTTGGAGACCTATCTCGAATGGCTCGATGCTCAATGGACTGCTGGCAAGCGGAATGCTACTGAGCTGTGGCGGCGGTTGAGAACACGGGGCTTTCGTGGTTCGCGCCGGGTCGTAAGTGAATGGGCAACACGACGGAAGCGGGCCGACAAGGCGGATGCGGAAACGTTGAACCGCATTCCCTCTGCCCGAACGATTGCCCGCCTTTTGACAACCAGCAGAGACTATCTGACGAAATCCGAGACCGTCACCATCGCTGCAATAGAAGGCGGTGTTCCCTTGCTGGTTAAAGCTCGCGACATCATCGCCGACTTCCATCGCATGATCCGGCGCAAGGCGGAAAACGAGCTCGCGCCGTGGATAGACCGCGCTCGCGAAAGTCTGGTTGCCTCCTTTGGCAATGGCGTTGCGAAAGACATAGAGGCAGTCCGAGCAGCGATCATCTCACCGTGGTCCAATGGACAAACCGAGGGGCAGATCACCAAGCTCAAGCTGGTGAAGCGCCAGATGTACGGTCGCGGAAAGCTTGATCTGCTTCAAGCTCGCCTGATCGGCGCGACATGAGCGAATTGCACCAAATCTGCGTCAGAGCCAATATTCCACGCCGAAACACACCTTGCTCGCAAAGCGCTCAGGGCCACCAGGGTCGCGACGATCGAGTTTTTTAGCCGGCGAAGTCGCAGCGTTTATGTCGAGCTTCGAACGACAAGCTTTCCCCGGAGAGTTACGGTCTTCAAATCCGAGCGCTTCTTGATCATGCTCAAAATCGCATCAACCATTTCATCGCGCGGTTGCTCGTAGGTGGTAATGCCGTATCCGAATGAGCCCGATAATTCGTAATTGTCGAAGCCCACTATCGCGATATCTCCTGGTACCTCAAGGTGAAAGTTTCCCCTGATCTCATCCAACGCGCCCATCGCCAGAATGTCATTTTCGCACATCAGAACATCCACGCGCTCTAGCGGCGACGTCTCGCTTAAGTACTTCCTAACCGAGGTGGCGCCGGCGTCCAGGCTATATTTTTCGGCACTCATGTGGACGATGTTTTGCACGCCTCTTTCCTTCCAAAACTCCGTGAAGTAGTGGCCTCTCTTTAAAGCGGTGGACAAAGCGGCAGCACCGCTCATGAAGCCCGGGCGTTTGTATCCCTGTTCGTGAAGGTGAGCGACAATCTCCCTGAGAGCGTGTTCCGCGTCGCAAACAACTGCTGGAACGCCGTCGATCTGACTGTCGCGTGCAAGCACGAACATGGGAGGCATGCCGTGGCCGTGCTGCAGATCCGCAAGTTCTCGTCTCTGAACGCGGTTCCAAATAGAACTATGGCGTCGACCTGGCGCTGGTCGGCGTGGAGGAGGGCGTTAACATGGTCAAAATGATTATTGATGTTGATCAGCATCACCACCAGACCCGCGGCTTGCAGCTTCTCGGTCAGAGCTTCAAGAAATGGAAGTTTTTGGGGATTTGAGAAGTCGTCGACAAAAACCGCCACCTGTCCCGTTGAGCTTGTGGCAAGGCTTCGTGCAAGCAGGTTTGGCGTGTAGTTCAAAGCTGCAGCAGTCTCAAGAACCTTCCGCTTGCTTTCCTCGGTGATTGAAGCCCCGGGCGTAAAAGCTCTGATGACAGTCCACTTGGAGACGCCAGCAGCCTCCGCTACCTGTTTTGCCGTTGATCTCTTGCGCATGACTTCTCCTGCAAATGGAATATTCATTCCAATCTGAGATTCCAGTGAAATGAACGCTTGCTTTTATCGCATTCTGACATAACATGCACCCGCTTGCACCCGGTAGCAAACCAATTTGCACCCGGTAGCATTCGAATTGGTCGCCCAGAGGAGTGGGCGACATCGAGGAGGAAAAAATGAAATCCATTTGGAAGAAGTTCGCTTCTGCGGTTTTTGCTGTGTCACTGGCTGGCGCGTGGTCGGTTGGCGTCAAAGCCGACGAACAGCCCAGCATCATTGCTGTCACTCATGGACAAGCGTCTGACCCCTTCTGGTCGATCGTGAAAAACGGAATGATGCAGGCCGGCAAGGACATCAATGCCAAGGTCGACTATCGGGCGCCGGAGACCTTCGACATGGTCGCCATGGCACAGCTCATTGAAGCAGCGGTCAATCAGAACCCGGCGGGTATCGTGATTTCCAATCCCGATCCGGATGCGCTGGGCCCGGCGATTGCTAAGGCCATCGCGGCCGGTATCCCCGTCATTTCCATGAACTCCGGCATTGCAGCAACTGAAAAGCTTGGCATCAAGCTCCATGTTGGCCAGGACGAACTGACGGCAGGTGTCAAGGTCGGCGAAAAACTCAAGTCGCTCGGCATGAAGCACGTGCTTTGCGTAAACCAGGAGGTCGGAAATGCCGCCCTTGACCAGCGCTGCGCGGGTACCGAGAAGGGTTTCGAAGGTGGAAAGGTTACGATCCTGCCGACGACCGCCGACCCGGCGGAAATTGAATCAAAGATTCAGGCTGCCTTGACCTCTGATCCTTCCGTCGATGTCATACTTGGCCTATCGGCACCCCTCGTTGGTGAGCGGGCTGTCGTTGTTGTCGATAAGATGGGCAACGGCGAAAAGGTCAAGGTCGCTTCTTTTGATCTTTCGGCCAATTTCCTGAAGGCTGTTTCGGAAGGCAAGGCACTTTTGCCGTGGATCAGCAACCCTATCTCCAAGGTTATCTGCCAGTCACTTTCCTTGCACTGAATGCAAGATATGGCACGATTCCTGCTGGAAACGTCGCCTCGGGTCCGAGCTTCGTCGAGAAGGATACCGCAGCTTCGGTGATTGAGAAATCCTCCCAGGGTATCCGCTGAGCGGTACCCATCCAGCAGCTTCCGCACCTCCAGCGGGGGCTGCCCTCATCGCCAGACATCCGATCCGCAGGACGCGTGAACGGCAGCCGATGGCGCACGTAAAACAACTTACATCTGAGGTACGACCATGACGCTGGCAAACGAACAGAACGGGTCGCCGACTCGATCCGACGAGCGCCTGAAAAAGGTTTCGACTCTGACCGCGCTCGCGCGACGTCCGGAACTCGGCGCAGTCGCAGGACTGGTGCTCGTCACAATATTTTTCATACTGACCGCCAACCCCGCCATGTTCACACTTGCAGGCGTTGTAAACTTCATGGCGCCAGCTGCTCAGCTGGGGATTCTTGCGGTTGGCGCGGCACTCTTGATGATCGGCGGCGAGTTCGATCTGTCGATCGGCTCGATGGTCGCGTTCGCGGGGCTGGTTTTCGGCACGGCCCTCGTCGTCCTTAATCTTCCGCTCAGCGTCGCGATCTTGATCGCGCTTGCTTTCGCCGTGGTCATCGGTGTCACCAATGCCCAACTCACCATGCGCACCGGGCTTCCATCGTTCATAGTAACGCTCGCGTTTCTCTTTATTCTTCGCGGCCTTACACTCGTCGGGCTGAAATGGGCGAGCGGTGGTTCAACCCAGCTTCGTGGGATGAGGGAAGCTGTGGCGGACAGTCCCCTTGCGCCGCTGTTTTCGGGTGATGCATTCCCGGGCCTGTTTACATGGCTCGGAAATGCCGGGATTATTGAGACCTTCCCGAACGGAACGCCGAAAGTTCCCGGTATCCCCGTAGAAATCCTCTGGTTTGTGCTGATTGCACTCGTCGCGACCTGGGTTCTGCTTCGCACGAGGTTTGGAAACTGGATCTTTGCATCCGGAGGCGACCCGAAGGCAGCGCGCAAGTCGGGTGTTCCTGTCGCGCGCGTAAAGACCACCCTTTTTATCATCACCGCCATGTGCGCCACGCTTGTCGCGATTCTTACCGTGCTCGATGCGGGTTCAACGGACGCCTGACGGGGATTTCAGAAGGAATTCGAAGCCATCATCGCGGCCGTCATCGGCGGATGTCTCCTGACTGGCGGATATGGTTCGGCAATCGGTGCGTTCTTCGGATCGATCGTCTTCGGCATGGTTTTGATCGGCCTCACCTATACGTCAATCGACCAGGATTGGTACCTCGTCTTCCTCGGAGGCATGCTGCTGACTGCCGTTATTTTCAACAACATCATTCGCAAGCGTGTGACGGGAGAACGCTGATGAGCACGACCCAGACACCACTCGTCGAGGTCAAGAACCTCGTAAAGCACTTCGGCTCGATTATCGCACTCAACGGCGTTTCGCTGAGTGTTCACGCAGGAGAGGTTCTGTGCCTCCTCGGAGATAACGGAGCCGGAAAATCAACTCTGATTAATACTCTTGCCGGCGTTCACAGACCGACATCCGGCGACTTCCTCGTCGAGGGGAAACAACATCTCTTTACGGGGCCAAGAGACGCGCTCGATGCCGGGATTGCTACCGTCTACCAGGATCTGGCGATGATCCCGCTGATGTCTGTCACTAGAAACTTCTTCATGGGTCGCGAGCCGTTGAAGGGCTTCGGTCCGTTCAAATACATGGACATGGAATTCGCGGATCGCGTGACCAGCGAAGAAATGAAGAGAATCGGCATCGATGTTCGTGAACCCGGGCAGGCCGTCGGCACGCTCTCCGGTGGCGAACGTCAATGCGTGGCGATCGCACGCGCCGTGTATTTCGGGGCGAAAGTCCTCATTCTCGATGAACCGACATCTGCACTCGGTGTTGCGCAAACCTCGATGGTCCTGAAGTACATCGATCAGGTTCGTCGCAAAGGTCTGGGCGTGATTTTCATTACCCACAACGTCCGACACGCTTTTGCCGTCGGCAACCGTTTTACAGCTCTGAACAGGGGAAAGACGCTTGGCACATTTGCCAAACATGAAATCAGCCTCGATGGCCTGCAGAACCTGATGGCCGGCGGCAAAGAGCTCCAGTCGATCTCCGCGGAGCTGGGCGGCACCATCTGAAGACACTTGGAAACATGAATTTTGGCCCGGCGCGTTCGCCGGGCCTTGGGACAGTCATATCCAAAATCCAGGGAACCACCCCAAATGAGCAGTACGAATAACACCCCGTTTCCGTTAGCCGCCTGCGCGGAGATGCTGTGGCGGGACAAGCCTATCGAATGGCGCGCTTCCCGATTGAAGGAGCAGGGATTTGGCGTGGGCCTCTGGAATTGGCCAGAGCACGACATCGCCAAGCTCGAAGCCACAGGTGCGACCTTCACAATTATGAACGGTTACCTGACCGGGCGCCTTACGGATGAAGAAGGTGCAGCCGAACTTTTGAGAACCGCGCGCGAAACAGCTCAGATCGGTAAACGTCTTGGCGTGCAGCGCCTCAACCTTCACGGCACTGGCCTCGGGGATCGTGGACTACCGATTCAGCCTGTCGAGGTCGTCACGGGAGCCATGTGGCTGAAGGCTCAGGATACGCTACGCCGAGTCGTCGACCTCGCGGAAGAAGAAAACGTGGTTTTCACGCTGGAAAACCTCAATCTTCCCGTCGATCACCCCGGCGTTCCGTTCGGGCGCGCCGAAGACACGTTGGCACTCGTATCGAGCATCGACCATCCGCGCCTGCGTTTGAACCTGGACCTCTACCACGCGCAGATCGGTGAGGGGAACCTGATCGAACTTTGCCGCAGGAGCCTGCCGTGGATCGGTGAGATTCAGGTGGCCGATGTACCCGGGCGATTTGAGCCGGGTACCGGCGAAGTGAACTGGAAGGGGATCGCAAGAGCCCTGAGCCACATGGGCTACTCCGGCCCGATCGGGATGGAAGCATGGGCATCCGGAGATGCTGACGCCGCGCTTGCTGCCTTCCGCGAAGCCTTCACTCTCTGATTTCAAAAACAGGACTAAAAATCATGACCAAGGTCAAAACAGTCAACGTCGGACTTATCGGGGCAGGGCGCATCGGTTCGTTTCATGGTGAGAGTGTCGCAAAAAGGCTCGTGGACGCGGAGCTGATAGCCGTCGCCGACCCCGCCCCCGGAGCCGCTGCAAAGCTTGCGGAGAGGCTGGGCGCCGACGCTTCTTACACCGACGTTGCAGAAGTGCTTTCTCACCCCGGTCTGGATGCGGTCATCATTGCGACACCCGCACGCTTTCACACCAATATCCTCGTGCAGGCTGCGGAGGCCGGCAAGGCGATATTCTGCGAGAAGCCAATGGCGCTCACGCTTGAAGATGCGGACCGCGGCATTGCAGCCGCAAAGGCCGCAGGCGTTCCGCTGCAGGTCGGTTTTAATCGTCGCTGGGACCAGGCATTTGCCGAAGGCCGCGAAGCGATCGATGCCGGAAAGGTCGGCGCAGTTCAACTCATCCGGTCGCTAACGCGTGATCCTGGTCCGTTCGGCGGCGACCCAGGCAGGATTCCTTTGTGGACCATCTTTTATGAAACGTTGATCCACGACTTCGACACCCTGCTTTGGTTGAACGCCGGCGCAAAGCCTGTAGAAGTGTTCGCAATGGCAGATGCGCTGGTTCGCTCGGACGCACGCAATACAGGCTTCCTCGATACCGCCGTCGTCAATATTCGTTTTGACAACGGCTCGATCGCGGTTGCGGAAGCAAACTTCTCTGCAATGTACGGCTACGATATTCGCGGCGAAGTATTCGGCTCCGGCGGAATGGTTGCGATGGGCGACGTACGACGTTCTAGCATGACGCTGTTCGACGCTACTGGCGTATCCAACGACACATGGCGGCGCGATACGGACCACTTCGTTCAGGCCTATACGGCGCAGCTTGCTTCCTTTGTCGATGCGGTTCGTAGCGGCGTTGTTCAGAATGCACCAACAGGAGCTGATGCTCGCAACGCTCTGGCGATTGCACTTGCTGCGATTGAATCCGTGTCGAAAAAACAGCCGGTTCCTGTGATTTGAAGGCATAGATGGCAGGGGCCGATATTGCTCCTGCCATCACATAGGTATTGGAAAAATCAGCCACTCAGAAACGCATCGGCGGGGCGAAAGACAATCGTCATGGCAACGAAATCAACAGTTCAGAAGCCCAAAACAGTATTTGATTTGAGAAACATGCTTGAGGTCAAAAGCTTGAGGCTATCGAGCCATCAAGAGAGAGTAGCGCGAACTGCTATCGCTTGCCCGGAAGTCGTCGCCTTCGGGACAGCAAATTCCCTTGCTGTTTGTTGTTCCGTCACCCAATCGACGGTGGTTCGGTTGGCGATCTATCTTGGGTTTGAGAGTTACCGCGAATTCAGACGCGTTTTCCGGCAGCACGTGAAACTCAACGCAACCTACAGATAGGATATCGATTCCTGAGTCTCGCAGTACACCTACCGTGAGGGAAAGCTGCTATTGCCGAGTTTGTTGGCTCGTGTCTCGCCGCTCGGATATTCGGAAACTTCACGGCTTGTCTCGGACACATTTGCTTACCTTCAGCTCCGAGTGCGGAGAGTCGATAACTGTGCGACTGAAGGGCAAGACACTGACCAGCCCCGAAACGTCGAGGCGATCGGCCCGAAGGGCCCGGTTTACCGCTTTGGTGGTCACGCGCTTGCATAAAAAGTGTCCGACGCAACCCGCGGATTGCGACGCGGACGGATCATCGCCGGTGCCAGCAATCAATGTTGCGCTAGATGTTTGTCGCAGAATAAAACTCAAAGGGAATAATGTGCTGAGAAAGAGTCGTTGGTCTATCAGCGTCAAGCGCTTCTGCCATGGCTCGGACCAGAGTCTCCGCCAGTAGCCTTGCAGGATGGGATAGGACCACCTTGATCAACCCCTCCGCAAGACCTGCCCTCGTTTCATTCGTCAGCTCGTGAGCAATGACGACCAGGCGTTCTGCCACAGGCCCGCCGTTCTCGCGAAGGGCTTGCATCACGCCGGTGATGCCGCCGCCGGCGACGTAAAGTCCGACCAAATCCTGTTCGGTTTGGAGAAGACGGCAAGTGGCTTCATATGCGATTTCGGGTTCCTCAAGAGTGGCGACCGTTTCCAGCATTTGAAAGCCGGGCGCGCTTTCTCGAAAATACGACCGGAATCCCATTTCGTTAAGCTCTTGGGCCAAATACCTATGGCTACCAACGAAGACAGCGACCTTGCCGCCGTTGGCATTGAGTCCCGCTATGAACCAAGCCGCGGTCCGACCCTTCTTGACGCAGTCGTTGCCGACATAGGCCGCGCGCGCGGCAGTTGAGAGGTCGGAGATCATCGTCACGACGGGAATGCCTTCGGCGGCAAGACCGTCTACGGCGTGGTTCACCTGCGGATGATCTGACGTAATTATCCCAATCACGTCGGCCTCCCGGCTGAGGGAGTAGATTGCCTCTGCAGCTTTGTCTGGTGCGAGATCGTTCATAAACCTCACGATCGGTCGCCCATGCGCATCCGGAAAAGCTTCTACGGCCGCCGTCAGCAGCTCCCCCCACATCTGGTAAAGCTTTCGATGCGACTGCTTGAGAAGGAAACCGAACTTGATAACTGGCTTGTCGTGTTCCAACCGCCGCTCAATCGCCGTGACTCCGTGATAGCCTATCTCCCGGGCGGCATTGAGAACCCGCTCGGCGGTCTGCGAGCGGACTGGGTCGCGGCCATTCAAAACGCGATCGACCGTTGAGATACTCACGCGGGCAGCTTTGGCAAGATCTGGGATCGTCGGTCGGGACATCGAAGCCTCTCATAAAATGAAATTAATTATGAGAGTATTTGAGAGTAAAATCCATCCATAAGTTGACAATCAGGTCAGTTTTAGTGATTTGTTCGTCATGAAATACCGCCGTTAAGGCAGAGAGGACTTGGGAGAGTCCTTTCATTTGGAGGAAAACCTTTCATGTCCGCGACCTTGAAGGTGGCGCCGCTGTCGGGCGGCGACGGCGCTCGCGCGCCTATAAATGACGAAAACGACTTTGTCCTTGAGATGCGGTCGATCACCAAGGCCTTCCCCGGTGTGCTCGCGCTTGACGAGATGAACCTCCAGGTCCGTGCCGGCACCGTGCACGTGCTCGTTGGCGAGAACGGCGCGGGCAAATCGACCCTTATGAAGATTCTGAGCGGTATGTACGCGATCGATGGCGGCGAGATCTATTTTCGGGGCGAAAAGCTGGATCATCAGAATGCTGCAGCGGCACTCGATCGCGGCATTTCCATGATACATCAGGAGCTTAGCCCGGTGCTCGATATGACGATCGCCGAAAACATCTTTCTCGGTCGCGAACCTGTCCGCGCCGAAACCGGGCTTCTGTCCAAGTTCGTCGACTTCGACAGGATGAACAACGAAACAAAGGTCCTGCTCGCCCGCGTAGGCCTGCGTTACAGCCCCGAAATGAAAATGCGCGAACTGTCGATCGCGACCATGCAACTCGTCGAGATCGTCAAGGCAATCTCGCGCGAAGCCTCTCTTGTCATCATGGACGAGCCGACATCAGCAATCAGCGACACCGAAGTCGCGATGCTCTTCCGGCAGATCGCCGAGCTGAAAGCCGCTGGTGTCGCCATCATCTATATCACGCACAAGATGGATGAGATCTTCCAGATAGCCGACGACATTACCGTCATGCGCGACGGTCAATATATCGCCGCGGGACCGGCTAGTGAATACAATACAGGCACGCTTATCTCTCAGATGGTCGGGCGGACGATTTCCGAGGTATTTCCCAAAGAAGAAGTGCCGATCGGTGAGGTCGTCCTGTCGGTCGAAAACCTGACCCGCCACGACGTCTTCGAAAACGTGAGCTTCAATGTTCGTGCTGGCGAGATTGTAGGCTTATCGGGTCTCATAGGTGCCGGCCGAACCGAGGTCGCACGCGTGATTTTTGGACTTGATGGCGCCGACGCCGGAGTGGTCCGACTGAACGGCGCTGCTTTGAAGCTTGGCTCGCCGAGGGACGCGATCGCCAGCGGCATTGCCATGGTGTCCGAGGATCGCAAGTCGGAGGGCCTGGTTCTGTGCCGGTCCGTGGGCGAAAATATCTCTTTGGCAAACCTCCAGAAGTTCACCTCGCGGCTGTTCATCAGCAAACGGCAGGAGGAAAGCGCTGCGCAGCGCATGATCAAGATGCTGCAGATCAAAACGCCCAACACAGCGATGACTGTGGAGAACTTGAGCGGCGGCAACCAGCAAAAGATCGTTCTTGCGAAATGGCTGCTGGGCGATCTGAAGCTTCTCATTCTCGATGAGCCTACGCGCGGGATCGACGTGGGATCCAAATCGGAAATTCACAAGCTCATGACCGAATTCGCCCGCCAAGGGCTCGCGATCATCATGATCTCATCCGAGCTGCCCGAAATTCTCGGGATGAGTGACCGCGTGGTGGTGATGAGCGGA
Source organism: Agrobacterium sp. D14 (assembly GCF_001526505.1). NCBI lineage: Bacteria > Pseudomonadati > Pseudomonadota > Alphaproteobacteria > Hyphomicrobiales > Rhizobiaceae > Agrobacterium > Agrobacterium sp. D14. Next base: position 154,910 of record NZ_ASXX01000011.1, on the reverse strand, counting down.
GGCCGGGTGACCGGTGAACTTACAAGGAGCGAGGCGACGCAGGAAAGCATCATGCGCCTCGCCACGGGAGGACATTGATGAGTATAGATCCAGTAGCAGGAGCAGAAAAGCGGGAGGGACGGGTGTTGCGGGGTCTACGGGAGATGAGCTTCTCCCAGATCTACCGCAAGTACGGCACCGTCCTGATCTTCGTCGGCATCTGCATCTTGGCCTCGATGTTGAGCCCGACGTTTTTGACGGAAGCAAATCTCACTAACGTTCTGAGACAGGTGGTCGTTGTCAGTCTTTTGGCCTGTGGCATCACCTTCGTCATCATCCTGGGGCATATTGACGTTTCCCTCGGCTCGGTTCTTGCTCTTTGCGGGGTAATCGCGGCAAGCGTGATGTCGATGACCGGCAGCATCGTACTTGCGGTGGCAGCCGGTCTTGTCGTGGGTGTCATAACTGGCACGATCAACGGCTTCGTAATCACGTTCTTCCGAATCCCCTCGTTCATTATGACGCTTGCCATGACGACGGTCGCACGTGGAACCGTACTGCTCTATACGGGCGGATCGCCCGTAACTGGCCTCGGTGACTTCAAGATCATAGGACAGGGTTCACTAGGCCCAGTCCCCATCTCCGTGCTCATTCTGGCGGTAGTGGTCGTCCTGTCGTGGCTTCTGCTCAACAAAACTAAGTTCGGTCGATACGTCTATGCCGTCGGCGGGAATCAGCGCGCCGCACTTGCCTCTGGAATCAACCCCGACAGCATCGTCATCAAGGCGTTCATTTTCAATGGCGTCCTCTGTGCCGTCGCCGGCATTGTTCTGATGTCGCGCATCAATTCCGGCCAGCCCGCAGGCGGCGTTGGCTATGAGTTTGACGCGATCACGGCCGTGGTTGTCGGTGGTACCAGTCTGATGGGGGGGACCGGAACCATCACCGGTACGATCATTGGCTCCATGATCATCGGCGTTATTAACAACATCCTCAATCTCATGAATGTCAGCTCCTACTGGCAGCAGATCATTAAGGGTCTGATCATTGCGATCGCGGTGATCCTTGATGTTTGGACGAAATCAGCCCGCGGCAAGAAGAAGGCATAAACCCGTTCCAGGGACCTTCGGTCCCGGAAATAACTCTGTGTCGGCGGGATTTCCGCCCCTGCACCAACACACACCCTTTGGGAGGAAACCATGAAAATTATCGCAAAATTTGCTTTCGCCTGCGCAGTCTCTCTGGCCGCGCTTTCCGCAACCGCCGCAACCGCCGAAACAGCAGCCGACAAGTTTGTCGTCGGTTATGCCAACATGGCCGACACCGACGTGTTCGTCATGGCACGTAAGAACGCCTTCATCGAGGCTGCCAAATCTGACCCGGCAGTGACGGTCAATTTCTCTGACGCGAATAACGATGTCAGCAAGCAGCTCGACCAGATCGATAACTTCATCGCGCAGAAGGTCAATGCCATCGTTGTCGTGCCGGTCGACTATCAGGGCATTGTGCCTGGAGTTGAGAAGGCCAATGAGGCGGGCATTCCCGTGATCGCTCTCGGGATCCAGTCTGCTGGCGGCAAATATACATTTGTGGGTTCAAAGAACATCGATGCCGGCCGTCTTCAGGGCGAATACATGAAGGCGAATCTGCCGAAAGATGCGAAGATTCTCTATCTCGAAGGCACGCCGGGTCTCTCCCACACGCAGGAGCGGAAGAAGGGGTTTGAGGATGCGCTCGGCCGATCGGATGTTACGACGCTCGCAAGCCTATCGGGCAACTATGATCGCGCCGAGGGCATGAAGGTCACGGAAGACTGGATCCAGAGCTTCCCGAACTTCGATGCCATCGTCGCTGCCAACGATCAGATGGCGCTTGGTGCTCTCGAAGCCCTGCAGGGAGCCAATCGCCTTAAGGGCGTACTGATCTCGGGCGTCGACGGCACGGCCGACGCGCTTAACGCCATCAAGGCCGGCACGATGTCCCAGACGATCTTCCAGGATGCAGCAGGGCAGGCCAAGGCTGCCTTTGAGGTTGTTGAGGGCCTGAAGAAGGGCGAACAGGCGCCGGCGGAAAAGCTGGTTCCGTTTGCTTCGATCACCAAGCAAAACGTTGATCAGTACGCAAAGAAATAACCCTCCCAAGGGAAGCGCGTCGGGAAACGAGGCCCGGCACGCAACGATACAGGCCGGTGCTCTGCTTGCGCCGGCCATCCCTTTCATCAGTTACAGGACGATCATAGAAAATGAGTACCAGGATCGCAATCATCGGGGCGGGATTGATGGGGGCAGACCATGCAAAGATCGTGGCGGAAGATCTGCCGGGCGCAACGCTCCAGGTCGTGTGCGACATGGACTCTGATCGGGCGAGGAAAGTCGCTGACCGCTACGGCGCTCGCGATGTAGATGTGAATCCGGATGGTATCGCGGCACGACAGGACGTCGATGCGATCATCATCGCCAGCCCGGACTTTACGCACGCGACCCTTTCGTTGTCCTGCATCAAGGCGGGCAAGCGGGTCCTTTGTGAAAAGCCCCTTTCGCAATCGTCATCGGAGTGCCTCGATATCCTCAAGGCGGAGGAGCAGGCTGGTGAACGCTTCATCATGCTTGGCTTCATGCGCCGCTTCGATCAGTCGTACGTCGAGATGAAGCGAGCCGTGCAGGATGGCGCGATCGGCCGAGCCCTCATGATGCATAACTTCCACCGCAACGTGGCGACCCCGGCTGCCGACTTTACCGGTGCGATGGCTATTACCAATTCGGCACCCCATGAATTCGACGTGGTGCGCCATGTCCTTGGCACCGAATACATTTCGATTTCTGCGTTCCAGCCGAAGCGCTCCGACTCCCTCGTCGCGCCCGTTCATATGGTGCTTGAGACGGCGGATGGCCAGCTTGTCAACATCGAGATCAACAACAACGCAGCCTATGGCTACGATGTTCGCGCCGAACTGGTGGGCGAAAAGGCGACCATAGCGATGAACCCGGTGAACTACACGCGGGTGGACCGCGATCTGGGACAGAGCACGAGTTACGAGGCCGACTGGCGTGGCCGCTACCATGAGGCCTACCGGCGTCAGAACAGGGCATTCCTGCGCTTTGCGGAGAGCGGCTTGTTCCCAGAGACGGCGTCCAGCAGCTGGGACGGGTACTGCGCCGCCGTCGTCGCCGAGGCGGGGGTGCAAGCGCTGAACAAGGGACACAAGATGCCCGTGGAGATGATCATGAAGCCGGAGTTCTACGCATGAAGCTGGGTTTTGTTTCAGACAGTCTGGGCGGCCTGCCGTTCGATGAGATGCTCGACCATGCCCGCCGGCTCGGGGTTTCCGGAGTAGAAGTCAACACCTGCGGCTGGTCCACCGCTCCGCACTTTGATCTGCCGGGGATATTGAAGGACGGCAACGTGCGGAAGGACTTCCTCGCATCCTTCGCTGACCGTGGACTGGAGGTCATTAGCCTCAACGCCAACGGAAACCCGTTGCATCCGACTGACCCCGCGCAAGGGCAGGGGCTTGAGGATACGATCCGAGCGGCCGGCGAGCTCGGGATTAGTACTGTCTGCTCCATGTCGGGCCTCCCCGCCGGAAACGCAACGGACACCATGCCGAACTGGGTGGTTTCCTCCTGGCCTCCCGAAACGCAGGCCATACTCCGGTATCAATGGGAGGAGAAACTTATCCCGTACTGGACGAGGATCGCTGCGCTGGCAAAAGAACACGGGGTCGAACGCATCGCGCTGGAACTTCATGGCAACCAGTGCGTCTATAACGTTCCGTCCCTGCTCAGGCTGCGTGAGGCGGTAGGCCCGGTCATCGGTGCAAACCTGGACCCCTCCCATCTTTTCTGGATGGGTGCCGATCCTCTTGTGGCGGCGGAAGCGCTCGGCGAAGCCGTCTATCACGTCCATGCCAAGGACACATTCCTGAACTCCCCGAAACAGGCCGTAGGCAGCCTCCTGGAGAATGGAAGCCTGATGGATATTCCCGCCAGGAGCTGGTCCTATATCACGCTCGGTTTCGGCCACGGAGAGGAATGGTGGCGGCAATTCTGCTACAGGCTGAAGATGGCAGGCTACGACGGCTGGCTTTCCATCGAGCATGAAGACGTCCTTCTGAACAGCCTGGAAGGTCTGGAGAAGTCTGTGGCACTGCTCCAAGCCGTCATGCCAGTCGCCAAGAGCGACTTCAAACCACAGGCGATCTAGGCGTCGCCAGTCGGACCCCTGCTCAAGATCAATTCGCTGCCGGCGGCATCCACCCTCTAACCATTGAGGTTTTGACCGCGGAGCCCGTGCGAAGACGGCGCAAGCCGCGTGCCTGGTCGGATGACGAAGAGGCACGGATCGTCGCCGCGACGCTGCAGCCTGGGGCGAATGTCGCGGCGGTTGCCCGGTCTGAAGGCCTGGATCCCTCGCAGCTTTATGGGTGGCGTCGCAAGGGCACTGTAAACTTATCTGTTGGTTTCCACGCGGAACTGAGCCGGTTTATACAGCCATCACCCTTTATTTTCGGCGCCGTCTTCCCGCACTACCTCCTCGTGGGGCTGTGCCTTTAATCCAGCCACTTCGGTCTCCAGCCGGGCCAGCCGTTTTTCCAGCGCGATGAGGGAGTCTCCCTGCGGATCGTCGATACCCAGGACGGCATCTTCCCACGATCGCCATATTTCTCGAAAACGCTTCAACATTTCAAATCTCCATGGCCATCAATTTTACAAATCGGCGCTTGCAGGCCCACAGTATGAGCGAGCATCACGCCATTCGCTCCGAAAGGCGGATCACCTCTGCCGGTTTCCTCAAACCTGTGGCGACGACTGAAACTCTCAGCCGCCCTTCAAGCGCGTCATTGAATGTCGCGCCGACGACGATATTGGCGTCGTCATCGACTTCCTCGCGAACACGTGTCGCGGCTTCGTCGACATCAAAAAGGGTCATGTCCGGTCCGCCGGAGATCGAGATGAGAAGGCCTTTCGCTCCCCTGACGGGCGCTTCATCGAACAGCGGATTGGCAATCGCTGCCTCGGCGGCATGTCGGGCGCGGGCGTCTCCCGTTGCCTCGCCCGTGCCCATGACCGCTCGGCCCATGTCACGCATGACTGACCTTACATCGGCGAAGTCGAGATTGATCAATCCTTCCTTGACGATCAGATCGATGACGGAACTGACCCCGGCATGCAGCACATGATCTGCCATTTCGAATGCATCCGCGAAGGTCGTCTTCGCATCGGCAACCCGGAACAGGTTCTGATTGGGGATGACGATCACCGTATCTGCGCATTCGCTGAGACGCTCGATCCCCTGCCGCGCTGTTCGCATTCGCTGGGTACCTTCGAATGTGAAGGGCATGGTGACGACGCCGACCGTCAGTATGCCTGCCTTGCGCGCAGCATGGGCGATAACCGGTGCGGCACCTGTTCCCGTTCCGCCCCCCATGCCCGCCGTCACGAAACACATATGGGTTCCGTGGAGGTGATCCATGATCTCGTCAATCGACTCTTCGGCGGCCGCCTGTCCAATATCGGCCAATGACCCGGCACCAAGTCCTTCCGTGACGGTCGGGCCAAGCTGGATAAGCCGTGGTGCTTTTGACATGGACAAAGCCTGGGCATCGGTGTTCGCAACGATAAACTCCGCGCCCTCGAGATCGTGCATGATCATGTTGTTGACAGCATTGCCGCCGCCACCGCCGACGCCGATGACGGCAATCCTTGGCTTGAGGAGCGTTATGCCGGGCGCTGAAACGATAGTCGTTGGTTGCATGGTGGGAGCGTCCTGGTGGAGACTTTGTTCAAAGGGGATTATGCGCGGGGGTTAATCAGCTAATGGCGTACGATTGCCTCTCCTCGGCCAGCGTCGAAACACTGCGCTGGCATTGACGCCACCGAAGCCGAAGCCATTGGATATCGCATATTCAACATCGAGGGGTCGGGCATCGTTTGCGACAAAGTCGATGCCATTGGCCTCAAGGTCCGGTGAACTGAGATTCAAGGTCGGGGGCGCGATCTGGTGCTGGAGCGCCAGGATCGTAAAAATAGCCTCAAGGCCGCCGGCGGCCCCCAGCAGGTGCCCCGTCGCCGACTTCGTGCCGCTGACCGCGATCGACTTCCTTTGGCCGAACAGGCTCTTGATCGCTCTGAGCTCTCCGAGATCTCCAACCGGGGTCGAAGTCGCATGTGCGTTTAGATGGCCGATTTCGTGCGGCGCGATACCCGCCTGGGCGATGGCGATTTGCATTGCCCTGCGGGCGCCGCTTCCATCTTCCGGACCGGAGGTAATGTGATGGGCGTCGGCCGTCGTTCCATATCCAACGAGTTCTGCTATCGGCGTCGCACCGCGGGCGAGGGCGTGGCTTAAAGCTTCAATGACGAGGATGCCTGCGCCTTCACCCATCACGAAGCCGTCGCGCGCGGTGTCGAAAGGACGTGACGCCTTGGCCGGGGTCTCGTTAAAGCCTGTCGATAGTGATCTTGCCGCCGCGAAACCACCAAGGCTGACAATGTTCATACAGGCCTCGGTGCCACCGCAAACCGCAATGTCGGCTTCATTGGATCTGATCAGCCGTGCTGCATCGCCAATCGCCTGAACGCCGGCGGCACATGCCGTCACCGGGGCTCCCAGCGGGCCTCTAAAGCCATGCCGGATAGAGACTTGTCCGGCGGCGAGATTCACAAGAAAGGATGGAATGGTGAATGGCGAAAGGCGGCGGACACCGCGTTGGTCGACGGTACGCACCGCCTCCGTTATCGCGGGAAAGCCACCGATGCCCGATGCGATGATTGTCGCCGTTCTCAGTTTTTCTTCTTCGGAAGCTGGCTTCCAGTTCGCTTGGGCCAAAGCCTCTTCCGCCGCTGCCAGCGCAAAGATGATGAAGCGGTCGACCTTTCGTTGATCCTTCGAGGGCAGTGTCCGGTCAGGATCGAAACCTCCTTCAGGATCTTCAGCCAGAGAAGGGACCACGCCTCCGATTTTTGAAGGCAAATCCCCGACGATGTCGTCACCCAGCCGACGGATCCCGCTTTTGCCCGCAAGAAGCCGCGACCAGGAGACATCGACATTTGCACCAAGGGGGCTGACGGCTCCCATTCCTGTTACAACGACACGACGCATTTGCATTCCACCTGTCTATGATCAAAAATTTGGCATGCCTTCGGCATCCGACCGAATGACTGGTCGTAAACTTGGGACATGCGGTTTGCGCTATACTCTTCTGATACGCGTGCGGCTTTCGCTGAGCTGTGACAGCTATTGACGACGAATGCCCAAAATCTGTCCGTTAGTCGCTACCATCGCGGCCAGCAATGCGCCGGACCTCGCTCGCTGCCGCATCGAGTACACTCGTCGATAGCGGTTCATCCTCGATGATCCGGGACAGCGTCACCGCACCGACCATCATGGACAATATTGCCATGGCCTTTCCGCTTCGAGCTCTATCGTCACCCTCTCCGATGAGTTCTTCGAGCACCTGGAAATGCGCTCGGATACCATCCTCAAACGGGCGCCGAACTTCGGCAGTTTGACGCGCAGCGTCGGAGCCGAGAGCAACAAGCGGGCATCCTTCTGCCTTCTCGCCGCTATGATCTTTGGAGAGGTAGAACCTGATGATCGATGCCAGCGGATCTGACGTGTCTGCTGCGGCGTCAGACCACCTCCTCGTGGCGCTCTCGAGAGCACGCCGTGATGCGAGCGCCGCAAGATCGTCCTTGGATGCGAACTGCTTGTAGAATCCACCCTGGGTGAGGCCTGCACCCTTCATCAGGTCTTTCAGGCCGATCCCGTCGAATCCATGCTCTCGAAACAACCGGCTGGCGACGTTGATTACCCGTTCCCGGTTTTCCTCTGCCTGTACGCGGCTCACTCTCATGTGGACCTCCAATTAGATTTCATTTGACATCTATATGCCTTTTAGAGTTAAGATGCAATCTAATATTTTTGAACAAGCCGTCAAGAAGGGACGATGAAATGAAACGGAAACTTGTTGTCACTGCAGCAGCAGTGCTGGCGCTGGCCGCAGGCGGAGCCGCGGCACTGCTGCTTCCGGCGCAGGCACCAGAGGCAAAGGCTGCCGATCCCCGGACCTTGGCGCCACTGGTCAACCTCGCGACGGCCAGGCTTCCTGGCAATTCGAGCAGCAGCTTTACCGGGACCGTTGGTGCCCGGGTCCAGAGTAATCTCGGCTTTCGCGTTCCCGGCAAGATCGTTGAACGTTTTGTCGACGTCGGGGAGCAGGTAAGCGCCGGACAGCCATTGATGAGGCTTGACGAGACCGATCTTCGCCTTGCTCTGACCGCCAAGCGAAACGCCGTCATTGCGGCACAGGCGACATTTGTCCAAGCGAAAGCCGATGAGAAACGCTTCGCCGTGCTGGTGAAGACCTCTGCCGCCTCGACGCAGCAATATGAACGATCGAAGGCCCTGCTGGATACGGCGACGGCACAGTTGGCTGCCGCTCAGGCTGAGGCAAATGTTGCCGAAAACGAGGCCCGATATACAGTTCTTGTTGCCGATGCAGATGGAACCATTGTCGAGACGCTCGGTGAACCGGGCCAGGTGGTAACCGCCGGGCAGCCGGTTGTCCGGCTCGCAAAGTCTGGTCCGCGCGAAGCGATTGTCTGGCTTCCCGAAACCATGCGTCCTGAAATCGGAGCTCAGGCTTCCGCATCGGTTTATGGCAGAAACGATGCAGAAAAGGCCAAGCTGCGCCAGATTTCCGATTCTGCCGATCAGCAGACCCGCACCTATGAAACGCGCTGGGTGCTCGAAGGGAATGCTGCAAATGCGCCCCTGGGGGCGACCGTCACCATCGAAATCGAGAACAGGGATGTGCAGAATCATGCGGAACTGCCGATAGGCGCTCTGTTGGATGACGGGACGCGGACGGGCGTCTGGGTGATCGATCAGCAATCGTCCGTCGTGAAGTTTCGTGATGTGAAAGTGGAGCGGGTGAGCGAAGAGAATGTGGTTGTCACTAATGTCAAGCCGGGAGAGGAGGTCGTTGCGCTTGGCGCACATCTTCTGAAGGATGGAGCGCAAGTTCGCACCAGCGTTGCTACAAAAGAGGCGGCAAACTGATGAACCTCAATCTGTCCGCCCTTGCGGTTCGCGAACGCGCCGTGACGCTGTTCTTCATCGTCCTTCTGTCGCTTGCCGGCGTCTATGCCTTCGTCAAGCTGGGACGCGCTGAAGACCCCTCCTTTACCATCAAGACGTTGACGGTCACGACTGTCTGGCCGGGCGCAACCGCGCGCGAGATGCAGGATCTCGTTGCCGAGCCGCTGGAGAAGCGCATTCAGGAATTGGCCTGGTACGACCGGGTCGAGACAACGACGCGTCCCGGCTTTGCCTATCTTACCGTCACGCTCAAGGACAATACGCCGCCAAGCGCCGTCGCTGAAGAATTTTATCAGGCGCGCAAGAAGCTCGGCGATGAAGCCAGAAACCTGCCGCAGGGTGTTCTGGGACCGTTCGTGAACGACGAATATTCCGACGTCAGCTTCGGCCTCTACGCTCTCAAGGCGCAGGGCATGCCGATGCGTGATCTCGTCCGGGAAGCCGAAAAGATCAGGCAGGACATGCTTCATGTTCCCGGCGTCAAGAAAATCAACATTCTCGGCGAACAGCCGGAGCAGATATTCGTAGAGTTCTCCTACGAGAAGCTCGCTACGCTCGGCATATCACCTCAGGACATTGCCGCAGCGCTTCAACGGCGCAATACCGTTACGCCCGCTGGCTCGATAGATACGCAGGGTCCGCAGGTCTTCATTCGTCTCGACGGTGCCTATGACAGTATTCAGTCTATCGCTGATACGCCCATCGTCGCTTCCGGCCGTGCGTTCAAGCTTTCCGATATTGCTGAGGTACGCCGGGGTTATCAGGAGCCGGCAAGCTATGTCATCCGTCATGACGGCGAGCCGGCCATCATGCTCGGCGTGGTCATGCAGCAGGGCTGGAATGGTCTGGAGCTTGGCAAGGCGTTAGAGCAACGCTCCGGCCAGATTGCACAGTCATTACCCCTTGGCATAACACTGACGAAGGTCAGCGATCAGGCCGTCAACATTGACGCGGCGGTGGGTGAATTCATGGTGAAGTTCGCCATGGCCCTCGGCGTCGTGCTCTTCGTCAGTCTCATTGCGCTCGGCTGGCGGGTGGGCATCGTCGTGGCTCTGGCCGTTCCGCTGACGCTCGCTGTGGTCTTCATCATCATGCTCGAGACGGGGCGGTTCTTCGACCGCATCACGCTCGGTGCATTGATCCTGGCACTTGGCCTGCTTGTCGATGACGCCATCATCGCCATCGAGGTGATGGTCGTGAAGATGGAAGAGGGCATGGACCGCATCAAGGCGGCTGCCTATGCCTGGAGCCATACTGCGGCACCGATGCTGTCGGGCACGCTTGTGACCATAATCGGCCTGATGCCCGTCGGTTTTGCCGCCTCTGCGGCGGGTGAATATGCCGGTAACATCTTCTGGATCGTCGGTTTCGCACTGATTGTTTCCTGGTTCGTGGCGGTGATCTTCACGCCCTATCTCGGTGTAAAGCTGTTGCCCGATATCAAGCCGGTAGCAGGCGGTCATCATGCGATTTACGATACGCCGAACTACAGACGCCTGCGCGGTGCGATCGAATTCACCGTCAAGCACAAGTTCCTGACCTGTGCCGTGGTCGGCGTCGTCATGGCGCTGTCGGTCGTCGGGATGGGCGCGGTGAAGCAGCAATTCTTCCCCACATCGGACCGCCCTGAGGTTCTTGTCGAAGTTCGCATGCCTGAAGGCACGAGCATCGAAACGACGACAGCCACGGTCAAGAAGCTCGAGGCCTGGTTGAAGCAGCAGCCCGAAACGAAGATCGCGACCAGCTACATCGGCCAGGGTGCGCCCCGCTTTTTCTTCGCCATGGCGCCCGAACTGCCCGATCCTGCCTTTGCGAAGATCGTTGTGCTGACATCCGACGCACATGAGCGTGAGGCGCTGAAACTGCGTCTGCGGGAAGCCGTTGCGCAAGGGCTGGCGCCCGAGGCATTCGTCCGTGTGACGCAACTCGTCTTTGGCCCCTACACGCCATTCCCCGTCGAGTTTCGGATCAAAGGACCGGACGCCGAAGAGCTGTACAAAATCTCCGAGCAGGCACTTGCTCTCATGAGCTCGGTACCTGACGTCAGAAATGCCAACCGTGACTGGGGTAACCGTACACCTGTTGTCCGGTTCGTTCCTGATCAGGATCGCCTGAACCTCATCGGCATGTCGTCCGCCGAGGCTGCCCAGCAGATACAGCTCCTGCTGAGTGGTGTTCCCGTCACGCAAGTTCGTGAGAACATCCGAAACGTTCCTGTCGTGGCGAGAAGTGCCGGTGAAATCCGCCTCGATCCTGCAAGGCTAGCCGACTTCTCGCTCGTGACAAGAGACGGCCGTGCGATCCCGCTCGATCAGATCGGCCACACGGAGGTGCGCTTCGAAGAGCCGATCCTCAAGCGTCGTGACAGAACGCCTGTGGTGACGGTCCGATCCGACATTAACGAGGCGACCCAACCGCCGGAGGTTTCGCAACAGGTGATGACCTCTCTTCAGCCGCTCATTGCATCTATGCCCGCTGGTTACACGATCGAGATGGGTGGCAATATAGAGGAATCACTCAAGGCGAATACTGCCCTGGTGAAGGTGTTCCCACTGATGATCGCAGCGACCCTGATCGTCATCATCCTTCAGGTCCGCAGCCTGTCGACGATGACGATGGTGATGCTGACGGCACCGCTCGGTCTTGCAGGCGTCGTGCCGACCCTGATCCTGTTCAACCAGCCTTTCGGGTTTAACGCGATCCTGGGTCTTATCGGCCTGGCGGGCATCCTCATGCGCAACACGTTGATCCTCACCGAGCAGATCAAGGAGAACAAGGCCGCGGGTCTGGACGACTATCATGCCGTGATTGAAGCCACGGTGCAGCGAACGAGGCCCGTCATCCTGACAGCGCTTGCCGCGGTCCTTGCCTTCATTCCCCTGACGCATTCGGTTTTCTGGGGTTCGATGGCCTACACGCTTATCGGCGGAACGGCGGTGGGCACGCTCATCATCCTGCTCTTCCTGCCGGCACTCTATGCTGCATGGTTCCGCGTCAAGCCGCCCAAGGCAGAAATGCATCCGACGGAGCACGGGAATACGGAAACAGCTCAACATTCGCTTGCTGCGGAATAGCCAACCCGCGCCTCCGCAGCAGATGATGCTGCGGAGGGGTCATACTGCTTTGGCGAGAGTGGCGTGTGTTTTGTGTGCCCACTGAACCCTTTCGGAAGCCATGTCTTCGTCCCGCTTCAATCCTGCCAATGAGGAGCCTTTACATGAACCCTATCGTCTCAATTTTTAAAAATCCTCCGGATGGGGGCAGAGGATACCACCGCGATATGCGTGTAAGATGGGCTCTTGAGGAAGTCGGACAGCCTTACACTCTACGGCACCTGACTTTTTCCGAGATGCGCCGCCCCGAATATCTGGAAATGCAGCCGTTCGGCCAGATGCCGATCTACCAGGAGGGCGATCTCATTCTTTTCGAATCCGGTGCGATCGTGCTTCACATAGCACAGCGTTTCGCCGGCCTCCTTCCCGATGAAGCGAATGCGCGCTCGCGTTCCGTCATGTGGATGTTTGCAGCGGTTAATACGATCGAACCCTGTATCGCCTCCGGCAGCGTTGGTCATCTCAGTCAGCGGCTCCAGCAACTGGGCGATACGCTTGGAGGGAAAGAGTGGCTTGAGGGGGCTCAGTTCAGCGCCGGTGATCTCATTATGGTGAGCGTACTGCGGCCGCTCAAGCACTCTGATATTCTGCTGGATAGCCCTGGCTTGCAGGACTACGTCGAAAGAGGCGAGCAACGGTCCGCGTTCCAGCGTGCGCTGGACAATCCACCAGCGGACAGGCGAACGGCGTGACTTGACGCCATAAGCATCCGTCACACCTGTTACTCTTCAGGCGAGAACCGCCGCATTAACTCGACCGATGTTTCCTGCGTCGAGACGACTCACCCATGTGTCGTGTGGACTGACCATCCGCCTCCTCAATTTCTGCAAATGCGTTTTATTTCGCTTGCAATCTAACTGAGTTATAGATTACAAACGAAATCTAAATTGATTTCTAATCCAACGCTAATTTTGGAGAGCGTAGATGTCCACAGACAAGATTGTTGTGGTGACCGGAGCATCCTCCGGTATAGGGCAGGCGACCGTGAGGTTGCTGTCACAGAATGGGTTCAAGGTATTTGCAGGATCACGCAATCCGGACAAAAGTGGACCGGTTCCTAGTGTTGAGTACGGACGTCTCGATGTGGACAATGACGAGTCGGTGAGGCAATTCGTCGATTGGGTTCTGTCCCGTTCAGGTCGGATTGATGTCGTGGTGAACAATGCAGGCGTCTCTCTTGTCGGGCCGGTCGAAAGCACGTCGGACGATGAGGCGAAGGCCCTTTTTGAAACCAATCTCTTTGGCCCACTGCGCATGATAAGAGCGGTATTGCCTGCGATGCGGCAGCAGAACTCCGGTCTGATCGTCAATGTCAGCTCGGTCCTCGGCTTCCTCCCCGCACCTTATATGGGCCTTTATGCCAGCAGCAAGCATGCCCTGGAGGGACTATCTGAAACGCTTGACCACGAAGTTCGGCAATTCAACATTCGCTCTGTCCTGCTTGAGCCGACGTTCACGAGGACAAGTCTCGATGTCAATGCGAAGCGGACGGAGACGCGCATTGACGACTACGCTCACCAATTAGCCAAATCCAATGAGGCCGTTCTTTCCGCCATTAGGACAGCAAGCAGTCCTCAGACTGTCGCTGCCGAAATCATGGCAGCGATCACAGGCCCTCACAAAATGCGCAGGCCGGTTGGAAAGCAGGCTACGCTTCTCAGTCGCCTGAAACGATTTGTTCCAGCCAAGGCATTGGATAGCGGCATCAGGAAGACGTTTGGGCTCTCCCGGCCGTAAGCATTCGCGGAACTCGCGCGCCACAAGAAGAAAGTAGGGCGTACGGCGCAGCATTTGCAGCCCGCTGCCATCCATTAATGCCGCATGTCCTTTTTGAAGGCGTCGACGGTTCGGCCGAAGATCAGCTCATGGCGGTGGGATCATCCCTGTTTCGCAAGCTGTTGCGCCCGGACGTTCGCAGTGTCGAAGCCATGGTCACGGCCGATGTCAAAAGTCGTTGAGCAAGATCCATTACGAAGCCGGTCCCGCCCATATGATCGCCCAAATTGAGGCCCTGCTGCGTCAATTGCATGCGAAGGTGCTTCTGAATGTGCCTGATCCTGTCCAGTCTGCCCGCCTGTTTGCCGCGCTTTTCAAAGGCTTTGATCTCCTGATTATCGCACGCTTCGATGAGGCGAGAGCAGAGGACGACAACGAAATCGAATCCTATTGCCGGTCGGCCGTCGCCATGTTCATGGCCGCGCACGGTGGCAACGACCGCATGGACGCATAGCCTGGTTAAGAGCAGATCGGAAAAGGAAGGATGTGAGCATGGCAGAGCAAAATGCCGATCAGACTGCCGACTGGAAAGGACAGAGGGGGGTGCCCTGGGGGCATCTATCAGGTCCGGCTCGATGCCATGATGGCACGATTCGGCCAGGCTGCGATCGAAGCTGCCGCGCCCGCCACGGGCGAACGCGTGCTGGAAGTCGGCTGCGGCGCGGGGGCGTCCAGCCGAGATCTGGCCGCTCGCGTCGGCGCGGAGGGCTATGTGCTGGGCGTGGACATATCCGAACTGATCGATAGAGCGCGCGTGCTAGCGCAGGATACACCGGTCCTGTTATGAGTGGCTGACGCCAGCAGCACCGAATTTCCTAAGGGCGCCTTCGACATCCTGTTCTCGCGGTTTGGAGTGATGTTCTTTGACGATGCTGCAGCGGCGTTTACCCATATGCGCCACGCGCTCGCGCCGGGAGCGCGAGTTGCTTTTGTCTGCTGGCGCGACATCGCCAAATGGGAACACGCTGAACGTTTCGTTGAAGCCAACATGGATTGGCGAATGGACGGCTTATCATCCCAAGATTGTTGTTACAGCCTAGGGATCGACGTTTGCCCGCGAGATCGTAAAGCTAAACCTTGCGGATAAGTCGTTGATCGGTTGGATGTTTGCCAATTTACAAGTCTCCGCGCACTCAGGCCCCCGCAACCAATATTAAAACAAAACTCCCGTGGCAAACGCTCCGGGAGTTTTTTGTTGTCACGTGGAATTCCGGACGATCATTTTACCGGGCAAGGTGACTGTTTCGGCTTCAATGGCTCCGGTGATCATTCCGATGATGGCCTCCACCATTTCGTGGCGCGGTTGTTCATACGTGGTGAGACCGTATGCGGGTGAACCTCCGAGTTCATAATTGTCGAAGCCGACGATAGCCATGTCTTCAGGCACTCTCAGGCCGAAGTTACCGCGAATTTCATCCATGGCGCCGAAAGCCAGGATATCGTTCTCACACATAAGGACGTCGACGCGTTCGGAAGGTGCAGTTTGCGAGAGATATTCGCGGACGGAGGCTGCTCCCGCTGCGGCGCTGTATTTTTCGGCAGACAGGAGCTCGATCTCGCCGACGCCTTTTTCCGCCCAGAAATCCGTAAAGTACTGCCGGCGTCTGAGCGCCGTCGAAAGCGCCGTCGCGCCGCTCATGAAGCCGGGCTTTCGATATCCCCGTTCGTATAAATGGTTGACGATGTCTCTCAGCGCCAGTTCGGCGTCACATACGACGGCGGGCACGCCGTCGATCTGGCTATCTCGTGCCAGAACGAACATGGGCGGCATTCCGTGGCCGAGCTGACGGTCTGTCAACGTTTCATCGCGAAATGCGGTGCCAAAAAGAATGATGGCGTCAACCTGACGCTGGTCGGCATGCAGCAGGGCGTGCACGTGATCGAAGTGGTTATTGATGTTGATGAGCATGGCAACGAGGCCGGCGGCCTGCAGACGCTCCGTCAGCGTTTCAAGAAACGGCAGCTTCTGGGGATTGGCGAAATCATCGACGAAGACAGCGACCTGATGGGTCAGATTGGTGGCAAGGCTCCGGGCAAGAAGATTTGGCGAGTAATTCAGGGCAGCCGCCGATTCCAGCACGCGCCGTTTGCTTTCCTCGGTGATCGACGCGCCGGGTGTGAAAGCCCGGATAACGGTCCATTTCGATACGCCGGCTGCGGTCGCCACCTCTTTTGCCGTCGCTCTCCTGGTTGTTTCCCGCTTGCGCATAGTGCCTCCGACCGAAATGGAACGAACATTCCATTTCGGATTCCGATGAAATGAACGCTTGCTTTTAACCCATTCGCGGCTATGATGCACCTGTTTGCACCCGGTAGCAAGATATTTGCACCCGGTAGCATTCACATTTTGCCGGCTTAAGGAGTGGGCCGGTACAAGGAGGAGGACCACATGAAATCTATTCTCAGGAAACTCGCCCATGGCGCACTCGTCGCCGGAATAGCCGTGTCATGCTCTGCAACGGCCAGGGCGCAGGATCAGTTGACCATCATCGCGGTCACCCACGGTCAGGCGTCCGATCCTTTCTGGTCTATTGTCAAAAATGGCATGATGCAGGCGGGCAAGGACAGCAATGTCCGGGTCGATTATCGCGCGCCCGAGACCTTCGACATGGTTGCGATGGGTCAACTCATCGATGCGGCTGCAAACCAGACCCCGGCGGGGATAGTGATTTCCAATCCCGACCCAGATGCCCTTGGTCCAGCGATTGAAAAAGCAGTTGCCGCGGGCATTCCGGTCATCTCGCTGAATTCCGGCATCTCGGCCACGGAAAAGCTCGGTATCAGGCTGCATGTCGGTCAGGATGAACTGCCTGCCGGCGTCAAGGTTGGGGAGAAGCTGAAGTCTCTCGGTTTGAAGCATGTTCTTTGCGTCAACCAGGAGGTGGGCAATGCGGCTCTGGACCAGCGCTGCGCCGGAACGGAAAAGGGTTTTGCAGGCGGCAAGGTAACGGTGTTACCGACGACAGCCGACCCGGCGGAAATCGAAGCCAAGATTCAGGCGGCGCTCACCTCAGATCCCTCGGTGGATGTTGTTCTCGGCCTTTCTGCGCCGCTGGTCGGCGAACGCGCGGTTGCAGTCGTCGAAAAGCTGGGTGTCGGCGACAAGGTCAAGGTTGCATCCTACGATCTGTCGGCGGGTTTTCTGAAGGCGGTCGCGGACGGGAAGGCACTCTTTGCGGTTGATCAGCAACCTTTCCTGCAAGGTTATCTACCTGTGACATTTCTTGCGCTGAACGCACGTTACGGCACCATTCCGGCGGGCAACGTTGCCTCCGGCCCAAGCTTCGTCGAGAAGGACACGGCCGCCGCAGTCATCGAAAAATCCTCCCAGGGCATCCGCTAGGCCGGATGGAAGCGTGGCTCCCGCCAAAGCGGGAGCCACCCCGAACGCAACTTTTGCCTCGATGCGCGACCTTTTCGGCCGAACGCCGTTGCGCGCAAAGATGACACCCAATCTGAGGAACGAACCCATGACGCTGGCCAACGAACAGAACGGGTCCCAGACCCGATCCGACGAGCGGCTAAAAAAGGTTTCGATGATGACCGCTCTCCTGCGTCGTCCGGAACTCGGCGCTGTTGCCGGGCTGGTGCTCGTCACCATCTTCTTTTTCTTCACCGCCAATCCGGCTATGTTCACGCTGGCCGGCGTGGTCAATTTCATGGCCCCGGCTGCCCAGCTCGGCATTCTTGCCATCGGCGCCGCTTTATTGATGATCGGCGGTGAATTTGATCTGTCGATCGGATCGATGGTCGCCTTTGCCGGTCTCGTATTTGGCACGGCGCTGGTGGTTCTCAATCTTCCGCTCAGCGTGGCGATCCTGATTGCGCTCGGATTTGCCGTGGTCATCGGCGTCACGAATGCCCAGCTCACGATGCGAACGGGTCTTCCCTCGTTCATCGTCACGCTTGCATTCCTCTTCATTCTGCGTGGCCTCACGCTGGTTGGCCTCAAATGGGCAAGCGGCGGAGCGACACAGCTTCGCGGCATGAAGGAAGCCGCCGCCGACAGCCCGCTTGCCCCGATTTTTTCCGGCGACGCCTTTACCGGCCTGTTCTCCTGGCTCGGCAGCCGGGGCATCATCGAGACATTTCCAAATGGAACACCGAAGGTCCCCGGCATTCCGGTGGAGATCCTGTGGTTCGTCCTGATCGCCCTGCTTGCTACCTGGGTGCTTTTGCGGACGCGTTTCGGCAACTGGATCTTTGCTGCCGGCGGTGACCCGCGTGCGGCGCGCAAGTCGGGCGTGCCAGTGGCGCGCGTGAAGACCACCCTGTTCATCATAACGGCCATGTGCGCCACACTCGTAGCGATCCTCACCGTGCTGGATGCCGGCTCCACGGATGCCCGCCGTGGATTTCAGAAGGAATTCGAGGCCATCATCGCGGCCGTCATCGGCGGCTGTCTTCTGACAGGCGGCTACGGTTCGGCGATCGGCGCGTTCTTCGGCTCGATTGTCTTCGGCATGGTGCTGATCGGTCTTACCTACACGTCGATAGATCAGGATTGGTATCTCGTGTTCCTCGGCGGCATGCTGCTAACGGCCGTCATTTTCAATAATGTGATCCGCAAACGCGTCACGGGAGAACGCTGATGAGCACATCTCAGACGCCAATCGTCGAGGTAAGGAACCTCGTCAAATATTTCGGCTCCATCATCGCGCTCAACGGCGTATCGCTGAGTGTCAATGCCGGCGAGGTTCTCTGCCTTCTCGGAGACAATGGCGCCGGCAAATCCACCCTCATCAATACCCTGTCCGGCGTGTTCAAGCCGACATCGGGAGAATTCCTCGTCGAAGGTCAGCCACGCATATTCGACGGTCCGCGGAATGCGCTCGATGCCGGCATCGCGACCGTCTATCAGGATCTTGCGATGATCCCCCTGATGTCGGTGACGCGGAACTTTTTCATGGGCCGCGAACCTCTGAAGGGTTTCGGTCCCTTCAAGAGCATGGACATGGATTTTGCCGACAGGGTCACGCGTGAGGAGATGCGCAAGATCGGTATCGATGTGCGCGAGCCGGATCAGGCGGTGGGCACCCTGTCGGGCGGTGAACGGCAATGCGTCGCCATCGCGCGCGCTGTCTATTTCGGGGCGAAGGTGCTCATCCTCGATGAGCCGACGTCGGCGCTCGGCGTTGCGCAGACCTCGATGGTTCTCAAATATATCAACCAGGTCCGCAATAACGGGCTCGGCGTCATTTTCATCACGCATAATGTCCGCCACGCCTATGCCGTCGGCAACCGGTTTACGGCGCTGAATCGCGGCAAGACCCTCGGGACCTATTCGAAGAGTGAAATTGGCATCGACGATCTGCAGAACCTGATGGCAGGTGGCAAGGAGTTGCAGTCCATCTCCGAGGAGCTGGGCGGAACCATCTGACTAGACATTCCCGAACGAATATCCGGTTCGGCGCAATCGCGCCGCGCCACGACCCCTCATATTCATCAGCAAGGTATTACCCATGAGCGCTTCTGCGAACTCCTTCCCACTGGCGGCGTGCGCCGAGATGTTGTGGCGTGACAAGCCGATCGAATGGCGCGCTTCCCGGCTCAAGGATCTGGGCTTCGGTGTCGGCCTGTGGAACTGGCCGGAACATGACATCAGCAGACTTGAAGCGACCGGTGCGACCTTCACCATCATGAACGGTTATCTCACCGGCCGGCTCACGGATGACGAAGGTGCGGAGGAGCTGCTCAGCACGGCCCGGCAGACCGCCCGGGTGGGCAAACGTCTTGGCGTTCAGCGGCTGAACCTGCATGGCACGGGCCTTGGGGATCGCGGGCTGCCGGTGCAGCCTGTCGAGGTGGTCACGGGCGCCATGTGGCTAAAGGCGCGTGACACTCTTTGCCGTATCGTTGACCTCGCGGAAGAAGAGGATGTGGTTTTCACCCTGGAGAACCTCAACCTTTCCGTCGACCATCCCGGCGTACCGTTTGCGCGCGCGGAAGATACGCTGGCTCTGGTTTCCAGCATCAACCACCCGCGTCTGCGCCTCAATCTCGATCTTTACCACGCCCAGATCGGCGAAGGAAACCTGATCGAGCTTTGCCGCAGGGCCCTGCCGTGGATCGGGGAGATTCAGGTCGCCGACGTGCCCGGCCGCTGCGAGCCCGGTACGGGCGAAGTCAACTGGAACGGCATTGCCCGGGCGCTGAAAGCGATGGGCTATGCCGGGCCGGTCGGCATGGAGGCCTGGGCATCCGGCGATGCCGACGCAGCGCTCTCGGCTTTCCGCGCCGCATTCACAATCTGACAACATAAACCCACAGGACGATCCCCATGCCCAAGACAAAACCCGTCAATGTCGGCCTCATTGGCGCCGGCCGCATCGGCTCTTTCCACGGTGAAACCGTCGCCCGGCGACTGGTCGATGCCGAACTCGTCGCCATTGCCGATCCCGCACCGGGTGCGGCAGCAGGTCTTGCGGAAAAACTCGGCGTCGACGCCGCCTATACCGACATTGCCGCATTGCTTGCACATCCCGGTCTCGACGCCGTCATCATCGCAACGCCGGCCCGTTTCCATACCAATGTTCTTGTTCAGGCTGCCGAGGCGGGAAAAGCGATTTTCTGCGAAAAGCCGGTGGCGCTAACGCTGGAGGATGCCGATCGGGCGATTGCCGCGGCACGCTCGGCCGGTGTTCCCCTCCAGGTGGGCTTCAACCGCCGGTGGGATCAGGCCTTTGCGGAAGGCCGGGCCGCGATCGACGCCGGCAAGGTCGGCGCGCCGCAGCTCATCCGCTCGCTGACGCGTGATCCCGGCCCATTCGCCGCAGACCCCGGCCGTATTCCGCTCTGGACGATTTTCTACGAGACCCTCATCCACGATTTCGACACGCTATTATGGCTGAACCCCGGCGCCAGACCCGTCGAAGTCTTCGCCATGGCGGATGCGCTTGTCCGCCCTGACGCAAAAGGTGAAGGCTTTCTGGATACGGCGGTGGTCAATATCCGTTTCGACAACGGCTCCATAGCTGTTGCGGAAGCCAATTTTTCGGCGCTCTACGGCTATGACATTCGCGGTGAGGTTTTTGGATCGGCCGGCATGGTGACGATGGGCGATGTGCGTCGTTCAAGCATGACGCTGTTCGATGGCTGCGGCGTCTCGAATGAGACCTGGCGTCGCGATACCGATCACTTTGTCCATGGCTACATGGCGCAACTCGCCTCTTTCGTAACCGCCGTCCGTCAGGGGGCAATGAGTGAAGGGCCGACGGGCCAGGATGCACGGAACGCACTGGCGGTCGCCCTCGCCGCTATTCAATCGGTATCCCGGAAACAGCCGGTTGCCCTGAATTGAACTCCATGCGCGCTGGCTTACCGGCGTGCTTTCCGATCGACAAGGAGCAGGCTCCATGCGTACGCGGCAGACCTTTAAAACGCCGACCAGCATTCAGGACATGAAGGGTCTGATCGTAACGGGGAGCCTGCGATTGTCGGAGCAGCAGGACCATGTCGCGCGAACCATTCTGGCCCGTCCGCATATCGTCGCCTTTGGAACGATCGGTTCCCTCGCCAGCGAATGCGCCGTGTCTCCATCCACAGTCGTCCGTGTCGCCAACTCGCTGGGCTTTGATAGGTTCAGCCAATTCAGGCGGGTTTTTCGCACGCACGTACTGTCGGAAGGAAAGGGGCGTAACATAAAGAATTTTCTATAGATTTTGCCCTGTGAAAGTGAAAGTCGCAGGTTCTGCGCGGTGGAGAAGAAAAATGAATATTACCGAGATTTTGCCGGCGGGGGTCCGGCTCGCCGTCAGCCCGCTTTCCTGGTCGAATGCCGTTTTGCTCGTCCGGTCCTCGGACGATCCGTTTAAGAGGTTCCGATGCAATCTTAAGGGCCAGCGGTCCCACGCTTTCCGGGCCAGGCTGTCAGCGCGACGTCGACCAAAGCCTTCAACCTGGCCGTACATGCGCCGTCGCAAGCCTGCGCAGACATGCCCTGAATGATGGCGCCGTAAAAGCGTGCGAGCGTATCCGTGTCGGTTTGCGTGGGTAGTTCGCCCTCGCTGACGGCGCGGTCGAACCGCGTCTTGAGAATCTGTATTGCCGCCTCGCGCAATTCTGCCGTTGTGCGGGCGACAGAGGCGTTTGCTTCCGAATGCTGGAGAATGGCGGTGGAAACGATGCATCCGCGCGGCTTGTCGGGCTGGGTATGTCCTTCAGCAATATCGTAAAGGTAAGAGGCAAGCGCCTCATAGGCGGGTATTTGCGCCTGCAGCACTTTGGCGCGGCGTTCGCTTTGCTGCGCAATGCTATGATCAAGCGCCAGCCGGAATAATTCTTCCTTTGAACCGAAGGTCGCGTAGAGGGACGGCGGGGTGATGCCCATCGCATGGGTGAGGTCCGCTATTGAGGTTCCCTCATAGCCGTGTTCCCAGAACAGCCGGGCTGCGACATCGAGCCCGGCATTCCGATTAAGCAGGCGCGGTCTGCCGCGTTGTTTTGGCGTCATTTCAGACATTTTTGTATCGATCACTATAAAAATATTGACAGGTCATGGCCGGGTTTTATTATAACGATCGCTAGTTAAATCGCAACGGAGTGATCCATGTCTCAGAAACTATCGAACAAAGTCGCCCTCATAACGGGCAGTTCACGCGGTATCGGCCGTGCGGCGGCCTTGGCGTTTGCGAAAGAGGGTGCAGGTCTTATCGGCGTCCATTATGGCGCGAACCCCGAGGCGGCACAGGCAACGGTCCGCGAGATCGAGGCTCTCGGTTCGAAGGCGGTCGCTCTCAATGCCGATCTGCGGGCCGGGAAAGCGGCGACGGACAGCTTGTGGGAGCAGTTCAGGGAAGCCGCGGTCGCTTTCACCGGCTCACCATCGCTTGATATTCTCGTCAATAATGCGGGCATTGCCCCGGCGATACCGTTGAAAGAAACAACGGAAGCCGCGTTCGACGAGTTGATGACGATCAACTTCAAGGCGCCGTTCTTTCTCATTCAGGCGGTTGCCGATCATCTCCGCGACAATGGCCGCATCATCAATGTCTCTACCGGCTTCACGCGCATCGCGGCGCCGACACATCCCGCCTATGCGGCATCCAAGGGGGCGCTTGAGACATTGACGCTGGCGCTCGCCCCGGAATTCGGCCGGCGCGGAATTACGGTCAATTCGGTTCTGCCGGGTGTTACTGAAACCGACATGAACGCCGGATGGCTGGCAGCGCCGGACGCCCGCGCAGGCGCTGAAGCCCTGTCCGTCTTTTCACGTATCGGTCGCGCCGACGATATTGCGGACGTCATCACATTCCTTGCCTCGAACGATGCCCGTTGGACTACTGGACAGATGATCGATGCGACGGGCGGTGCGCGGATTTGATCCAGGCATAGCAAATATCCCTGGGCGAGCGGCGTCGGGCAGTTTCGCCTGACGCCTGCCGATACTAGCCGTGTTTGCGTGCCCACCGCAGATTCTGGGTTTGCCCGCCATAACCATAGGCATCGCCATCGACGGCGTGAACCAGCACATAACTCGCCTCGTGCACGGGGCCCAGCAGGGCGTTCATCTCGTTATAGACCCGCCGGACCCATTCGGTCGTCTCGTCCTTTATGTTGGTGTGTTCCGTAATCGAAACCTCGACATAAAAGCTTCCGACCTTCTGGTCGGCGACGCTCACTCCGGCGATGATCCAGTCATCGGGATCGGCGCTCTCGACGAGAACCGCGGTGACAGCCGGGTCTTTGTGCAGGATTTCCGCCGTGAGGCGAGAAAGCAGAGCCGCGACTTCCAGCTTTGGGTCGCGTCCGTTCCGGGGTTTGGTGTAGCGCGCTTTGATCATGGGCATGGTCTTGTCTCCTTGTTGCAGAGACACCTTGCGCAAATTTATTCATAATGAGAATATGGTATTGGATATTCCATACATAGCGATTTTATATGATTGACCTCGAAAGCGTTCGCCTGTCATTTTCTCTGTCGAACTCGGCAGCCTGACAAAGGCGGCGGAGGCGGCAGGAACCGTGCAACCGGTCGTCAGCCAAAAATTGAAGATGCTGGAGCAGCGTGTCGGCAGGCGGCTGATCGACCGTTCGCCGCGGCATCTGCGGCTCACGGAGGATGGCCAGGTGTTCCTGCCGAAGGCTCGCGAGCTGCTCGCCAAACACGAGGAAGCACTGACCTTCGGTCATGAATCGCCGCTGCACTTTAGCCTGGCCGCTAGTGACCATGCGATCGGGGGCCGCCTTTCGATGGCCATACGGGCGATGCGCGCGGCACTCCCCGCCAATGCGGTGATTGAAGTGAATATCGGCTTTTCCCGGCACGTGAAGGAAAGTTTCGCGTCCGGACAGGCCGACGCGGCCATTATCCGGCGTAACGGCGGTGGCTCAGACGGCGAAATCCTGCGTACCGACAGGCTGGGATGGCGGGCCGCCCCGGACTGGCGGCCACGCTCCAACAGCGCCATTCCGCTGGTGTCGCTGGGGTCTGCGTGCGGTGTCCGGGAAATTGCGGTGTCGGAGCTTAGAAGAACCGGCGTGGAGTGGCGCGATGCTTTCACTGCCGGAAGCTGTTCGGTACTCCATGAAGGAATTCTTGCAGGCGCGGGTGTCGCGCCAATGGGCGATATTAGCGCCCGTGGCCTACCTGACAGGGGTGTGGAACTGGGGTTACCTTCGTTGCCGCCTTCCGATATCGTTCTTCTTTCCCGCGCAAGAACGCCCGCACATGCATCGGCGATCAGAGCCCTGGCCGCAGCCGTATCCGGCACCGGCGACTAGGTGAATTAGCGGTTCCCCGCTGTCATTCGGTGTTGCCGCCCCAGCCCATCAACAAGTTCGCCACGTCGCGCGCGCGAATGATGACGTCAGCCCGCATTGCTCAAATCCATGTAAGCGGGTTCAAATTCGTGGCCATCGGGATCTGCGAAGGTGCGGAGATACATGAAACCCAGATCCTGCGGTTCCCGGACATCCGCTTGCCCGTCCGCTTTTGCCGCGGCGTCAACCATGGCGTCGACCTCTTCGCGGCTGTCGCGCGAAAGGGCGATCAGCATGCCGTTTGTCGTATGGGCATCGGCGATCGGTTTGGCGGTGAAGGTCTTGTAATAATCGTGCCGCAGAAGCTGGAAGGTGATGGTCTCCGACCACACCATCGAGCTTGCGTCTTCGTTGGAAAACTCTTCGTTCTTCACGCAACCGATCGCCTCATAGAAGGCGGTCGAAACGGCCAGGTCTTTCACCGGCAGGTTCAGGAAAATCATTTTGGCCATTGTCTTTCTCCTCATGGTGGAACGGGGTTACAGGAAGGTCTGCTGAAAGGTCTCGCTCGGATGGATGCAGATGATCTCCAGCCGGTCAGTGCCGATATTTTCGAAGCGATGGGGGATATTGGCAGGCCCAACGACGATGTCTCCCGACGAGCCGCGCGCCCGCTGATCGCCGATTGTGAACTCGGCCTCGCCTTTGCGCACCACCCAGGTTTCGGCATAGGGGTGAACATGCAGATCAGGGCCGCGACCCGGATCGGCATTGACGAGAAAGATGGATACGGCGCTTCCGTATTCGCATCCTTCATAACGCACCGTCCGGCTCTGGCCGGGGTTCGGTTCCTGATGACGGCGGATGGAAAACATCTGGTCTCCTCCCTGAGACAAAACTATCTTCTCGAGAAGATATATGTGCGATTTATCTTCCTGTCAAGATATCTATCTTCTCGCAAAGATATATTCACGGAGCAGGCAAAGCTGTATATGGTTTTCGAAGTGCTGATGGGGTGATGAGATGAAGCAGGCGATGCCGGACACGACGACGGATCGGGCGATGGAAGCTGACGGGGAAGATCATGTCGACCGTCTCCGTGGCCAGTGGGCGCGGGAACTGCCTGATATCGATACGGAACCGATGGCTGTCTTCGGGCGCGCCAAACGGCTCAGCAACCTTCTGGCGCCATCAATCGAAGAGACATTTGCCGTCTTCGGTCTCGACCGCGGCGAGTTCGATGTCATCGCGACATTGCGCCGGTCCGGACCACCCTACCAGCTGACGCCGACGGAAATGTATACGACGCTGATGCTCTCCTCAGGCGGCCTGACGCACCGGCTTGATCGATTGGAAAAGGCCGGCCTCATCGAGCGCAGAAAATCGAAGCTCGATGGGCGCAGCGTCGTTGTGTGCCTCATGCCGGCGGGCATCGAGCTGGCGGAAAAGGCGTTTCGCCAGGACATGGCGAGCGAGCAGACTTTCCTGCAGGGGCTCACTCCGGACGAGCGCGATAACCTCGCGGCGCTGCTGAAAAAGCTGGTGCTGGATATCGAGGCCCGTCTTTAGCTTCTGGCGCAGTTCTTTCATTCGAGCGATCTGCAAATCAGAGGCTGTTTGCCAGCACCTACGGTTCGCGCCGCCATTGGCCGCAGCATGCCCTAGAAGCATCTCTCTCAAGCGATCACTGTGTTTTCCAGGTCTCGAGCAGCATCCGCACAAATTTTTCGGCGGCTGGGGAAAGAGCGCTGCTTCGCCTTTGCACGATGCCTATCGTACGGGAGACGACCGGGTTGACGATTGGCCGGGTGATGAGGAATGGGTGCTCGTCCTGCGGCGTTGCCAGCCGCGGCAGGACGGAAATGCCAAGTCCGGCTTCGACGAGACCGAGCGACGTGTTGAGATGCGTCACCTCATAAAACCAATTCAATTTTAGATTGTGCCGCGCAAGCGCGCTGTCGAGAAGCGTCCTGTTGCCGCTCGAACGGTCCACGACGACCAGCGGATAGGCCTCCAGCTGGTCCCACTCGATCGTTTCGAAAGCTGCCAGAGGGTGGTCTTTCCTCATTGCCAGCACGAAGGGGTCATCGATGAGGGGCTCGAATGAAAGCTCGGGATCGGAATTGCCCATCAGGTTGATGCCGAATTCCACCTCGCCTCTGGCGACCGCCTGCAGACCCTCATTGGCTGTCAAATCCCTGATCCGCAGCCTTATATGGGGATATTGCTGGCTGAAGGTCTTGATGACGGTGGGAAGAAAGTAAAAGGCGGCGGTGGGAACGCAGGCCATGGTGATAAGCCCGCGCCGTTGCGCGCCGTCCTTCATGGCAAAAAGCGATCCGTCAAATTCCTCGAGCATACGCCGAACGAGCGGCATGACTTCCTGCCCCATGGCGGTGGGTGCGACGTGGCGCGTCGTTCTTTCAAGAAGTGGCGCGCCAATCGCCTGCTCCAGTTTCTGGATACGACGGGTGAGCGCCGGTTGCGAGATATGCAACGCCTCGGCGGCCCTGTGGAAACTGGCCAGTTCAACCACCGCTTGAAACGCCCGCAAATCCAGAATTTCACAATTGATGCTCATACCGCAATAAAACTCCAAAACATTGCATTTAACAGATTAGACTCTTTTGCTCATATTGCAACAACACGGCGCATTGATCCGCCAAATGCAATATTGAGGCAACCCATGAACGATCTGCTGAAGATACCCTGTGTGCTGATGCGCGGTGGAACGTCGCGTGGACCGTTCTTTCTCGCATCCGATCTTCCCCGTGATCGGGCAGACCGGGACGCGGCCCTTCTTTCCATCATGGGGTCTGGCCATCCATTGCAGATCGACGGCATTGGCGGGGGCAATCCGGTCACGTCCAAAGTTGCGATTATCGGCCCTTCCACGGTCAAGGGCGCCGACATCGACTATCTGTTCGCACAGGTTCGCACCGACAGGCAGTATGTCGACTATTCGCCAAACTGCGGAAATATGCTGGCCGCCGTCGGGCCCTTTGCCATCGAAGCAGGGCTTGTCGAAGCGCAGGGCAAGGATACTCTTGTGCGAATCCATAACGTGAATACCGGCAAGCTGATCGAGGCGAAGGTTCCGACACGCGGCCGCGAGGTTATTTATCTCGGCGACGCCTCGATCGACGGTGTTCCGGGTCTGGCGGCGCCCATCGCATTGACATTCATGGATGCGGCGGGTGCGAAAACCGGCAAGCTGCTGCCCACCGGAAAGCCGGTCGATCTGATCAATGGCGTCAATGTGACGGCCATAGACTGCGCCATTCCGATGATTCTCATCCGCGCCGCCGATCTCGGCGTGACGGGATACGAGGATCCGCAAACCCTGAGCGCTCACAAGGATCTCATCGCACGGATGACCCGCATCCGCATCGAGGCCGGAAAGTTGATGGGAATGGGTGATGTGAAAGACATGGTCATTCCGAAACCGGTGCTCATTGCACCGGCCCGCAGAGGCGGCACTCTCTCTGTACGGTATTTCATGCCCAACGAGTGTCATCCTGCACTGGCGACGACCGGTGCCGTTGGCATCGCAACCGCGGCTGTCACCAAAGGCTCCATCGCTTATGATGCGGCCGGAGGCCTTTCGGTGCCGACCCAGATCCGCATCGAACATCCCGCAGGCTGCCTCGACGTGCAGCTGGAGATGCGAAACGGCGCAATAACGGCCGGACTCGTAAGAACGGCGCGCAGGCTTTTCGAAGGCTTCGCCTTCGCCAAACCAACCGCTGCGATTGAAGACGCAGCCTAGACGCGGCCATAGTGGCGCAAAATATAGTCAAACCGGGAGGAGACCCTTATGCGTAAATATCTGCTTGCAACCGCGGCGCTCTGTGCGCTGGCGGCATCTGCCAATGCCGAATCCGTCAGGATGAGCGTTGGCTCGTACAACCTCAACAACCTGCCTTTCCCCGTGGCGGCGAGCCTTGGCTTCTACAAGGAGGAGGGCCTTGATGTAACGACCGAGAACTTTGCCCAGGGCGGATCGAAGGTTCTGCAGGCGCTTGTTGCCGGTTCCACGGACGTTGCCGTGGGCTTCTACGATCATACGATCCAGATGCAGTCGCAGAACAAGCACGTGGTCGGCTTCGTGCAGCTTGCCCGCAACTCGGGCCTGGTTCTCGCCGGCAAGAACGACACGGATTTCGACCCGGCCAAGCCCGAGACGATCAAGGGCAAGAAGGTCGGCATCACGTCGCCTGGCTCCTCTTCGGACTTCTTCATTCGCTATTACATGAAGCAGCATAATCTCAGCGACAACGACATTTCCATCATCGGCGTCGGTTCGGGCGCTGCGGCCGTTGCAGCCCTGCAGCAGGGCAAGATCGATCTGCTCGTCAATTACGATCCTGCCGCAACCATCGTCGTGGAGCGCGGGCTGGGCAAGATCCTCATCGATGCCCGTAGCGATCAGGGCGCAAGGGATGTCTATGGCGGCATTTATCCCACATCGGTCCTTTACGCCACGCAGGACTATATCAATGCCAATCCGGAAGTGATCCAGAAGGTCACCAATGCGACGGTTCGGGCGCTGCACTGGATGAAGCAGCATTCTGCGGAGGAAATCGTCGCAAAGCTTCCCGATGATTTCGTGTCCGGCGACAAGCAGACCTACATCAAGGCTGTTGAAGCGGCCAAGGCGATCTTCTCCGAAGACGGCAAGTTTGAGCCTGCCGATCTCGAAACGCCGCTGGCCGTTCTGAAAAGCTTCAATGACGCGGTCGCCAAGGCGACGATCGATCTCAACACCACCTACACCAACAAGTTCGTCGAGGCTGCGGCCTCGAAGGCCGCAAACTGAGAGGCCGCCATGTCTTCGCCAGCCAGAAAGCTAGAACCCGTGACGGAACTCGAACCCAAACCGATGGTGGCAATCGACGACGTGACCATGGCGTTCGGTTCGTTCGTTGCCGTGCAAAACGTAAATCTCAAGGTCGGCGATGGCGAGTTTCTCTCCATCGTTGGGCCGACGGGATGCGGAAAGTCCACCATTCTCAACGCCATCGCGGGCCTGTTGAAGCCAGCGCAGGGCAGGGTTTCCATCGACGGTTCGCTCGTCAAGGGCGTACAGAACAACATCGGATATCTGTTCCAGCAGGACGCGCTTCTTCCGTGGAAGACAGCGTTTCAGAATGTCGAGCTTGGTTTGATGTTCCGGGGCGTTCCCGAAAATGAGCGGCGCGCCAAGGTTCAGGCCTGGCTTGAAAAAGTTGGCCTGAAGGGCTTCGGAGATCGCTTTCCGCACCAGCTCTCCGGCGGACAGCGCAAACGCGTGCAGATGGCGCAGGCGCTCATCGCCGAGCCGAAGGTCATCCTGATGGACGAGCCCTTCTCGGCGTTGGATATCCACACCCGCCATCTCATGCAGAACGAGTTGCTGCGCCTGTGGCAGGAGGACCGCCGTGCGGTGGTCATGATCACCCATGATCTGGAAGAGGCGATTGCGCTCGGAGACCGGGTTGTCGTTCTCGCCGCAGGCCCGAAGAGCCGCGTCATCGAGAGCTTCCCTGTCGATCTCGAGCGGCCCCGCAACGTCGCGGAAATCAAACTCGATCCAAAATTCATGACGCTCTATCGCGATATATGGGCGTCCCTGCGTGGCGAAGTGGAGAAAAGCTATGCAAGCCGTTAATGTTCGTATCATCCAGATCGCTCTTCTGGTCGTGCTTTTGGGCGGGTGGCAGCTCGGTGTGACCTCGGGCGCCATCGACCGCTTCTTCTTTCCCGCACCCTATGACATCGTTAAACAGGTGATTGACTGGGTTGCCGATGCTGGTTTTTACAAGCATGTCGGCATCACGCTGAGCGAAACGGTGCTGGGCTATCTCATCGGCACAGGTCTCGGCGTCGGCGCCGGCGTCTGGCTGGGCCTCAGCCCCTTCGTCGCCCGGGTGCTCGATCCGTTCATCAAGGCCGTGAACGCCATTCCGCGTGTCGTTCTGGCCCCGATCTTCGTGCTCTGGCTCGGTCTTGGCCTGTGGTCGAAGGTTGCGCTTGCGGTTACGCTCGTCTTCTTTGTCACCTTCTTCAATGCCATGCAGGGCGTGCGCGAAGTGAACCCGGTCGTGCTTTCCAATACCCGCATTCTGGGCGCCAAGCGTTCGGATTTGCTGCGTCACGTCTATTTCCCGGCGGCGGCGAGCTGGATTCTGTCGTCGCTGCGCACGTCCGTCGGATTTGCAGTGGTCGGCGCAATCATCGGCGAATATCTGGGAGCTTCCGCCGGCCTCGGTTATCTGATCGCCCGCTCGGAAGGCAACTTCGACGCGGTCGGCGTCTTCGCAGGCATCATCATCTTGGCGGTCTTCGTTCTTGTTATTGACCTCATTCTGGATTTTGCGGAGAAGAGGTTGATTACCTGGCGACCCAATGCAGGCGAGGAGCGTCCCGCGTAAGCGGACTGCAACAAGATTATTTCCGTTGGGGCGGTCCGTGATCGCCCCTTTTTAAATGGCTGAGCCTTGCAAGCGAAATGGGGACGTCCAAATCCTTCATTCGTTGGACAAATTGCACATGCTGGACATCTACTACGCTGATTTCGACACCACCGTCATACCCTCGGATCCGGGCTGCCTGGAACTCGCCGGCTCCATCGATCTTGATGCGCACCGTTTACTTGCGGCCCTGTTCGACAAGGCCCGGCAGGCCGGCGCCGATCTCAGATATTTCGACGATACGCTGCTTGAACCGGAGCAGGTCGCGATATTACTGAACATTCTCATGACAAACGAACATGTTCTTGAAGGTAACGAACACGCGCTGGCCGCGTTCAATTCGATGCGTGATCTCCTGGAACGGGCTACGAAACGAGGCGTGGGGCTCGTGGCTTTTGCTGATTGAGTGCCGGGTCGGTGTTGTGTTCCTGGCGGTGAGATTTGTAAAAGTGCCGGGAAAAGTCTCCTCACATATCTCGACACGGGGGGTTCTTTGGTGCTCCAAGGAAGGACGTATCCGCTGAGGAGCCATTCATGAAAACAGTCACAAGTTCGTCTCCCCTGCCACTGGATGGTCCGCAATGGGCGAGATTCCGTCAGCAGGATGAATTGCGAAAGGCGATGCTTGAACGGCGTTTCGACGAGGTCGAGCGTATACTCGCGGCGCTTGAGGCGGCATGGTGGCAGTCCGACGATCTGGCGGACGATCACTATATCCATCTTTCGACCGACACGGGCCTGTTCGACAGCGCCAGCGTCGACGCGGCCCTCAGACTGGAACTGCTCGATGCCTGGAGGCAGGCATACCCGGCTTCATATCATGCAAGGCAGGTCGCGGGTCACTATTACTTCCGCCGGGCCTGCGACATCCGAACGGCGACCTGGGCATCGGATGTTGGGGAAGACCAGTGGGCCGCCGCCCACATGGCCTGCATAATTGCGGCAGAGCATTTGCTGAAGGCGATGGCCCTTTCCGCGCGGCCTGCTCTTGCCGCGGAAACCATGATGGAGATGAGCCAGTATCTCGGGCAGCCGGATTTCGTCGATGCGCTGTTTCTGGGTACGCCCGCTGAAAAGACGGTAGCGCGAGATGAGTTGGAACCGGAGCTTTACGAAGCCGCATGCGCCCGGCTTGCCAGACACGGATTGAAGCCGCCCGGCGTCATAACGGCGACGCTTCCTGCCTCGCTACCGCCCCTGCAGCAGGGGGACGCCGAAAATCCCGGCTATTACTGGTTGCGCTACTGCCTTTCGCTTCGGCCCCGTTGGCCGGAAATCCTGGTTTCTTACGCGCAATATTTGAGCCCGCGATGGGGTGGCGATGATGGCGAGGTCGAAAAATTCGCCAAAGGCCCCTTATGTTCCGCGCTGAGCGAACAGGAGCGCAATTCCGTGCGCTGGCCGGGGGTGCAGGATGCATTGACCATCCCCGATTATCCCGAACCCGGCGATACCCGCGAAATTGCCGCCCGGGAGAGGATTTTCAAGAATTGGCTGGCGCGGGATCTCACAGATCGCCTGCGTTTCGTTTCCCTCGGAAAATACGCCAATTTCACCCATTATTCTCTCCAGGACGAAAACCTGGCGCACCAGCGCCATGTCGAATCCATCCGTTACTGCAAGGCGCCTGGAACCTATCCGGCCATTGACGGCCCGTTCCGGGACTTCACCAATCTGATGTTGATCCAGCATTTCGAGGATCACGACGGCGCCTATGCAAACGTGCTGCAAACGGCCGTCCGTCGTTTCGACGAGCCGACCATGCTGACCATGGCGGCATTCGCCTGGCAGTTCGGCATGTGGGGAATAGAGACGAACCCGGCCATCGCCACGCAGCTGGTCGACCGGGTCGCGCAGCTCGAACCGCTCTACGAGCCCGATGAGTTCACGCCGATGCATGCTTGCCGGATGATCTGGGATGGAGGCTTCCAGCAGGAGTCGGCCTGGTTGACCCGCGCATTCGCTGAACGGCGCGTCTATTCGGCCGCGGCAAGCATGTATGACATAGCAACGGGATTCCGGCCCGATACAGACCCGCAACTGCTCAACGGCGACGAAGCGGGGCGCTGGCTTCAGCAGGCAGTCGAGGAAGGTGAACCGGTCGCGCTTTATAACTATGCCTGGCGGCTGGAAAATGTCGACAATCTCGATCTGTCGCTCCGGGAAAATTTCGAACGGGTTCAGGAATATTACCGTGGCGCGATGGAAGGCGGCGTGGATATGTCCCTCATTCGACTGGCGAGCGTTGATCGCCGGCACGGCACTGCGGAGGAAAAACAGCAGGCCGTCGCCAATATGAAATCCCTCATCGACTATCATGACGACCACATTGCCGGAGAGGCCTATGGCCAGGTCGTTCTCGCCTATAAATACGGCGATGGCGTTCCCAAAAGCGAGTTTATCGCCATGCAATGGTTCGACCGTTACAAGGAACTCTTCCCCGATCATTCGTCACTGGAGTGGATGGAAACGCAAGTTTATGGATCGAGCGGATTGCAGATGGCCGGGCGGGCGTTGAAGGCCTTCTTCCTCGGCAAGAAACTTTCAAGCGACCATCTTCCACCGAAATAAGCGTCGGCATGGCGAGCCCCCTCCAGTCACCGCGCGAAGGCAGATGGCGAGCCCTGGCCTGGCTCGCTTTTGGCGACATGTTCTTGTTGGTAAGCGGCCTTACGCTGATCCTGTCGCCTCTTTTGCTTGTGTTGCTGGTGCCTTCGCGGCTTCTGCTGGTGCTTCTTGCCTTGCCGGCGCTGTCATGGGTCTTTTACGGGCTGTTGGTCCTGCGAGCCTATGCGGCAGTGCCGCCCCCACCGGTTTCGGATGGAATATTGCTGGAGGCCGACAGGGTTCCCGCCCTTGCCGAAGAGCTTGAACGGTTGCGCCTCGCCTGCGATGCGCCAGCCTTCACGGCCGTCTATATCAATGCCGAGCTTAACGCGTCCATCTATCAGACGGGCTCCCGTGGCGGCCAGCCGAGGCATGTTCTGGTGCTCGGCCTGCCGCTTCTCGCCCTGTTGACGGGACGGCAGGCCGCGGCCGTCATCGCGCATGAATACGCCCATATTTCCCGGTTGCACGGTCATTTCGCGCGCTGGGCCTATGTGGCTCGCCAACGCTGGGCGGCGCTCGGTAAACTGCATGAGCGCAATCACCGGCTGGTCACCGCGCCGCTCAGATTGTTTCTTGCCTGGTATGTACCGCGCATGATGCGCGAGACGCTGGAGTTTTCCCGTCGCTGCGAGGCGGTTGCCG
Organism: Agrobacterium sp. D14; assembly: GCF_001526505.1. NCBI lineage: Bacteria > Pseudomonadati > Pseudomonadota > Alphaproteobacteria > Hyphomicrobiales > Rhizobiaceae > Agrobacterium > Agrobacterium sp. D14. The sequence goes on along the minus strand of NZ_ASXX01000011.1, from coordinate 120,538 downwards.
ATGCGCGGGCGATCACGGTCTGCGGCGCCGACATCGCATTTGAGACGGAAATCGCTCTCACATTGCGGCAAAGAGCCCTGTCCAGCCAATTCTGGCCGGATATGTTTGTTGGGGCAGACAAGGATGACATCGCCGAGGCGCGACCCTTTGCCCTGATGTTGGCGGAGCCGGAGAACAGCCGCCCGCGAGATGGCGCGCAGGCGGCCGTCTGGCTGCATGAAGACCTCTGCCAGAAACCGGATAGTCATAGCACCCATCCCGTTTTGTCGGAGCGCATTGCCGCGACGGGGTTTGATCCGGCAGGCCCGCTTCCCGATCATCTGCCCTGGCGTCTCGAAGAGATCTCCGCCGCCGCCGAATGGCTGGGGAAAGAAGCCCCCGGCATCGCGGCACGGCTTGATGCAGACTGGCGCGACAATGCCGCACGAGGCTGGCAGGACGCAAAAGACTGGCATATCCGTCAGCGCAGCGACTTCTCAAGGCTCCTGCAGCGTCGCGAACAACAGATGTTCGACGAGCAGGACTGGCTGCAACTGGCGCTGCTTTCAGAGAAATTCGATCCGTCAGGCATGCTGCGCGCCGAGGCGATCGCGGAAGGATTGCGGTATTCACCTGAAGAGGCGACGCTTCTACAGCTACGGGCAGAGGATATGGAGAAAGCCGGAGACATACACGGGGCGATGTCCTTGTGGCACCGTATCGGACGGAATCCCTCTTTCTCCAGGTATCGGCTCCATCGCCACCTCTGCGAACTCTGCCTGCGAGTGGGAGACAGGCCGGCGGCGGAGCAGCATCGGCAGATCGCCGACCGTCTGTGGACGAGCGAAGATGCCGTCCGATCCGCCGCCAACCATACCGGTCTCCATCCTCACGGGTTGGAAGCATCCGAACTCGCCTTGCTGCAAGGCACGCTTCATCCGCTGTTTCAGCATGCACACGCCATCTGGCTCTGCCGCGACACGCCGCCCGGTGCGCCGGACCCGACACGCTGGTTCCTTTATGTGCAGGCCTATGACGGCTGGTTCATGCGCCTCATCGGCAAATTGACCGGCGACGAGGACAGGAACGCTTCCGCCTGCAAGCGGCTGTTTGAGCGTTTGCAGGCGCGGCTGCATCTTCATCTGCAGCTTCGTTTTATCGGGCCGAACGATACAGTCCCGGCCCATTGCAGGCATGATAGCCTGATTGCCCGAGTGGGCACGGCCGTTGTCGCGTAGGTTACAGGCTTGCATAACGGCGCCGGCTGCTGCCAGGCTTAAAAACGATGCTCGAACCGGTCTGCGGCGTGGCGAATTGTCAGCACTTGCCTATCCCGGGTAACACTTCATTTAGTGATTTTGTGAAATCTAAAATACGCAGGTTCCAAGGTTTCATCGGCGGAGCCGGTAGAACAAGCGGACCCATGACGACCCGCCCGGCGGCGGTTCGAAAAAAGGCATCCGCTTGTCGCCCTATGAGGAGGGGCAACAGCTACCCGCGATGTTTCATTATATATTCCCCGGCCTCCTGAGAGGGCGGCTGGAGGAGTGCTTGCCTTGAGGCCATTCATGTCTTTCCTGAACAATACCAAGATAAAAACGAAGGTCGTTTTTGTCATCTCGTTGATGAGCCTGATGTCGCTTTCCGGAATAAGCTACGTCAGCCTGCAATATAAAGGCACCGACAGCGTCTATAGCGATTTCATCGGCCATGAGGCCCTTGCTGCGGTTCTGAACGCCAGAACCAGCGGAAACCTCAACGCACTCGGCATGCAGATGCTTCGCGCCAGCCTTAACGATCCGGCCAGCGCTGATTTCGAAGCTGCCGTCAAAACCTTCAGAGCCGACCGTAAGCAGCTCGAGGAACGCCAGAACAAGATCATGGAGCTGGTGCCGGCGCGCACGGATGCCGCCCGCGATATCCTCAAGGGTGTTGTCGAAGTCGAGGAGATCGGCAATCAGGTCATCGCCCTCATGCAGGCAGGGCAACGCGCTGAAGCGCAACAGATGGCGCTCAACGTGCTTCGGAAAATTGCCGAAGTCTCGCCAAAGATCAGCGCCGGCAATGAGCAGCTCATCCAGGTGATGAATGAGGGGAGAGAACGCCTTACAGCCAGCACCAATACGACGATCTGGACGGGCCTGATTACGCTCGCGCTCGTTTCGCTGGCCGTGATCGCACTTGGCCTGCTCATTTCCTCCCGGGGCATCACCACCCCGATTGCGCGGCTTCGCGCGCGCATGGAGTCGCTCGCGGCCGGTGATACGGCAAGCGAAATTTCCGGGATGGATCGCAGGGATGAAGTCGGCCAGATGGCTGCTGCGGTTCAGGCGTTTCGCGAAAGCGCAATCGAACGCCTCCGGCTTGAGAATGAAACGGAGGCCAACCGGTCGACTTCCGAAAAGGACCGGATCGAGCGCGAGAAACAGAAGGCCAGGGAAGCTGCCGACGTGCAGTTTGCCGTCGACAATCTTGCCACGGCCCTTTCGAAGATCGCCCAGGGCGACGTTACTTACCGGATCGTTCAGCCGTTCGTTTCCGGTCTTGACGGTATCCGCGGCGATTTCAACCGGGCTGCGGAACAGTTGCAGTCGACCTTGAGCCAGGTGGCGCAGAACGCGCGCGGCATCGACGCTGGCGCCAACGAGATAAGGTCTGCGGCGGACGATCTGGCGAGACGCACGGAGCAGCAGGCTGCCGCGGTTGAAGAGACTGCGGCTGCGCTGGAAGAGATCACCACGACGGTGAAGGACGCCACGAAGCGGGCGCAGGAAGCGGGTCACCTCGTCGGCCGTGCTAAAGTCGGCGCTGAAAAATCCGGAGAGGTGGTGCAGCAGGCCGTCGCGGCAATGGAGCAGATCGCGACGTCCGCCAATGAGATTTCCAACATCATCGGCGTGATCGACGAGATCGCGTTCCAGACCAACCTTCTGGCGCTGAATGCGGGCGTGGAAGCTGCCCGTGCGGGTGAGGCGGGCAAGGGCTTTGCCGTCGTTGCGCAGGAGGTTCGCGAACTGGCGCAACGCTCCGCTGGTGCGGCCAAGGAGATCAAGAACCTGATCACGACATCCAACGGTCAGGTTCAGCAGGGCGTGCAGCTGGTTGGTGAAACCGGCAAGGCGCTGGAACTGATCGTGACGGAGGTGCAGGAAATCAACCGGCACGTTGCGGCCATCGCGGAATCGGCACAGGAGCAATCCTCCGGTCTTCAGCAGATCAATACGGCCGTGAACCAGATGGATCAGGACACCCAGAAGAACGCTGCCATGGTGGAGGAAAGCACCGCCGCCAGCCACGGGCTTGCACGCGAGGCGTCTTCGCTCAACGGGCTGATTGCGCAGTTCAAACTGTCCGAAGGCGGTTATGGCGAGGCCTCCGCGCCCGTACGCACGGCATCGATTGTCGACAGGCCCGCAGCGTCTCCCGCGCGTGCGCTTGGCGGCAGGATAAGGGCGGCGTTTTCAGGCAATGCCGCGTTGAATACCGCCCCCGACAACTGGGAGGAGTTTTGATCCTTGCCCTGCCTTTACGTCGCCTTCAATTGAGGCGCTGAGAGCATCGCTCTAAATATTGACACCGGGGATCGGAGATCCCCGGTGTCCTGCTTTTGGGCGATATCCGCCCGTTGAGGGCATGAGCGGCTTTCCGCTTCGGCGCTTGCAGCGACCGCCTTGCCCCGTGCGAAACAGTCGACGCTTCGGCCCAAATACGCGAAAGCATTTCTCAAAATATACGGCTTTTGGAATGAGCGTCTTTGATAGCCTATTAAAAACATAGAAAATACACACAAAAGAAGGGCGAACGGATATGAAGATCCTCGGCATTTCCGGTAGTGTGAAGCGGCCATCCCGCACGGCGCATGTCGTTGAACGAATTGTTGCGGCGATCGGGCGGACGGCGAAGGTTGAAACCGACCTCATCGATCTTGCCGATGCCGCGCCGGTTCTATTTCGGGCATTGCGCGCAGATGAGCTCGACCAGGCCGGGCGTGCGATTGTCGATGCCGTCGAGGCTGCCGATGTGCTCGTCGTCGGTTCGCCGGTCTATCGCGCCTCCTATACGGGCGCGCTCAAACATTTATTCGATCTCGTCGATTTCCGTGCCCTGCAGGGTCGACGCGTGATCCTTGCCGCGACCGGCGGCTCGCCGTTGCATGGCCTGATGCTGGAACACCAGTTCCGTCCGCTGTTCGGCTTCTTCGGCGCTGTCACCGTGCCGACCACGGTTTATGCCGTCGAGGCGGATTTTACCGGATACACGCTTTCAAACCCGGCCGTCGAAGCGCGCATTGAGCGCGCCGTCGCCGATCTGTTCGAGCTTTTACCCGCCAAAGCGCTTGGCGGCGGCGATCACCATCCGACCCTTTCCGTCGTTTCACGCGAAGCGGCTGCCAACTGAGATTGCAAGAGAGGAATTTATCATGACCGCACGCACAGCCGAGCCCGTTAAATTCGCCTATTGGGTGCCGAATGTTTCCGGTGGCCTCGTCATCTCGAATATCGAGCAACGCACCAGCTGGACCATCGACTATAACCGCAAGCTCGCGCAGATCGCGGAAGCGAGCGGTTTTGACTATGCGCTGAGCCAGATTCGCTTCACGGCTGGTTACGGCGCCGAGTTCCAGCATGAATCCGTGTCTTTCAGCCATTCCCTGCTGGAGTCGACAAAGACGCTGAAGGTCATCGCCGCCATTCTGCCGGGGCCGTGGAACCCGGCGCTCGCTGCAAAACAGATCGCCACGATTAACCACCTCACCAATGGTCGCGTTGCGGTCAACATTGTCAGCGGCTGGTTTCGCGGCGAGTTCCATGCCATTGGCGAACCGTGGCTCGACCACGACGAGCGCTATCGCCGCTCGGAGGAGTTCATCCGGGCACTGCGCGGCATCTGGACGGAAGACAGCTTCACCTTCCGCGGCGATTTCTATCGCTTCAACAATTATTCCCTGAAGCCGAAGCCGATCGATCCGCAGCCTGAAATCTTTCAGGGCGGTTCTTCGCGCGCAGCCCGCGATATGGCGGCCCGCGTTTCCGACTGGTATTTCACCAACGGTAACACCGCGGAAGAGATCGCAAGGCAGGTCGATGACATCCGTGCCAAGGCGGCTGACAACAATCATTCGGTCAAGGTCGGCGTAAATGCTTTCGCCATCGTGCGTGAGACGGAGGAAGAGGCAAAGGCCGTGCTTGCCGAAATCATCGAGAAGGCCAATCCGGAAGCGGTCAACGCTTTTGGCCATGAGGTGAAGAATGCCGGTAAGGCCTCCCCGGAAGGAGAGGGCAACTGGGCGAAATCCAGCTTCGAGGATCTCGTTCAGTACAATGACGGTTTCCGCTCAAACCTCATCGGCACCCCCCAACAGGTGGCGGAACGCATCGTGCGCCTGAAGCGCGCCGGCGCCGATCTCATCCTGCTCGGTTTCCTGCATTTCCAGGAGGAGGTCGAGTATTTCGGCAAGCACGTCATTCCGCTGGTGCGCGCACTTGAAGAGGCCGAAGAAAGCGCGGCGATTGCAGCCGAATAACGCAGGCAGAAAAGGTGGAGCGGCGGCCTTTGCCGCTGATCCGCCGAAAGCGCCGCAGCCGAACCGGACTGGACGCATGCGTTCGAACCTGCGCGGTCTGACACGCATCGCTGTCAATTTTTCATCCCGGCTGCTAAAATTGGACGTTATTCGGGGCGTGCCGCCGAGATCGCGTGAGTTGAAATGTCAGTGAGCCGGAAGAATGCCATTGTCGCCATCATAGGCGGTGGATTTAGCGGGGCAGCGATTGCCCTTCATCTCCATCGAGCCGCTGGGGCGTTCGAAAATGTGCGGATCGTCGTGTTCGAGCCGAGAGCGGTGTTGGGTGCGGGGCTTGCCTATTCCACGCCGGAGCCGGCCAACCGGATCAACGTACCGGCCGGGCGCATGACGCTTTATCCTGATGATCCGGATAATTTCCTCCATTATCTCGACAGGTCGAACGCGCTTGCGGGCGATGCAGCAGCGGTTTTGCCTGATGGGCAGGCCTATCCGCAACGCAGGGTCTTCGGCGCCTATGTCGCGGCCGAAATCGCGCCTTTGCTGGATGCTGGCATCGTTGAGCACAGGCGCAGCACGGTGGAACATGTGGCCCGCCATGCGGATGGCTGGGAGTTGCAAACCGCAGACGGCGATAGCCACTTCGCGGACATCGTGGTGGTTGCGACAAGCCATCCGCCGCCGGCGCTTCCGCAGGTGTTGAAACCGCTTGCCGGTCATCCGAAACTGGTGGCGGACTTGAATGCGGACGCCGCGCTGGAAAATATCGCCGCGGGTGACCGCATTCTGATCGTCGGTAATGGCTTGACCGCGGCTGATGCCTTTGCCGCGCTCCACCGGCGCGGCCATCATGCGCGGGTCGTTTCGCTGTCGCGCCGCGGCTTGCGGTCGCGTGGCCATCCGGCCTTGCCGCAGGAACCCTACGGCGATTTTGTCGATCCGCCGTCCAAAAGCGCGTCGGAACTATTGCGGCGGATTCGAGAGGCTGTGCGAGTGTCGCAAGCGGGCGGTGCGAGCTGGCATGGCGTTCTGGACGCCGTTCGCCTGCAGGGACGCGACATATGGCGGAACCTTCCGCTGATCGAAAAGCGAAGGGTGGTGCGGTGGCTGCGGCCTTTCTGGGACGCGCACCGGTTCAGGATCGCGCCGCAGGTGGAGAGACTTCTGGATGAGGCCATAATTTCGGGCCGGTTACAGATCGTCGCTGGGTCGCTTGTGTCCGCGCAGGCTGATGAAGACGGTTCGCTGCGTGTCGATCTGCGGTTTCGCGGCAAAAGGGACATCGCGCGGCTCGACGTCGATGCTATCGTCGTGACGACCGGTCCCGCCCATGGTGGAATTCTGAAATCGCAGGCTTTTCTTTCCGGTCTGGAGCAGGCGGGTCTTCTGACCTTTTGCCCGACGGGGCTGGGCATCCACTGCGACGAGCGATCCCGCGCCATCGACAGCCGCGGCCAGGCCATTGAAACGCTGCTGATCGGGGGTCCGCTGGCGCGTGGAACCTTCGGTGAGCTGATGGGCCTGCCCCAGGTTACCGAGCACGCGATCTTCGTTGCCGGAGAAATCGCACGGAGCCTTGCGCCAGCGACGAGCAGTCCGGCCCCGGTTTGAACGCACACTGGCGCGGCGTTGATGAGCCGGCGAAATAGCGGCTGCCATCAGGCGACGGCAGCTATCCCGGCCCGGTTATTTCCCTCTATTCGCAGGCTAAAGTCAGACGTCCAGATAAGACAAAATGGTTGCAGCGACGTCAGACGCCTCCTGCGTTTCACTCGAAGCCTCCACTGAGGTGCTGGTCGCGCTGTCCTGGGTCGAAGTCGTCTCATCTGTGGTTGAGATCAGGGAGGCGATATCCTGCACAGAGCTGTTGGTGGTCTTGGCGCTGTTCAAGGCCGTAACCTGTGCCGATGTCATGGCGGCGACCTGGCCTGGCGTGAAGGCTGCCGCCTGGGATGCCGTCAGGGCAGCGAGCGTACCGGTGCCCAATCCCGAGATCGCGCTCGAACTCAGGCTGATGATCTGCTCGGTGGAAAATGCCGTCAGGTCGTCGCCGCCAAGCGCGGCTGCCTGCAGCGCGTTGAGGACGCTGACCTGTGACAGTGACAGCGCTCCGATTTGCGCGGACCCCATTGCCGCGACCTGACCGTAGCTCAGCGAAGCCACCTGGCCTGTCGTCAAAGCAGCGATCTCCTGAGAAGACAGGGAGGCCACGACGGTGGCGGACAGTCCCTTTATCGCCGTCGAACTGATGGCGGCGAGTTCCCCGGTGGAGAATGTATCCAGATCATCCGCCGTCAACCCCGCAAGTCCGGCCGAACTCAATGCGGCGATCTGGCTGGTGGAGAGTGCTTCGATCTGGTCCTTGCCGAGGGCATCGATCTGATCGCTGGTCAATCCGGCGACGCCAGCCGTGCTCAGGGCCGCAACCTCGGCGGTGGAAAGAGCGGCGATAAAGTCCGTGGACAGTCCCTTTATCGCGCTTGAGCCGATCGCCGCGAGTTCCTCCGTCGAGAAGGTTTCCAGCATCTCCGCGGACAGGCCCTTGAGCGCATCCGAATTCAGCGATGCTATCTGCCGGGTGGATAATGTCTGGACCTGTTCAATGTTCAGCGCGCCGGTCTGTGCGCTGCCAAGGCCTGCAATCGCCTTGGCGTCCAGAGCCGCTATCTGGCTGACGGAAAGGGAGGCGATGTCGGCCGTATTCAGGGCCGCAACCTGTTTGGAGGTGAGGGCGCCGATCTGGGTATTGGTCAGCGCGCTTACCTGACCGGTGCCGAGAGCCGCGATCTGATCCGTGGTCAGGCCCGGTATTGCCGCCGCGCCGAGCGCGGCGATCTGAGCGGTCGTCAACGAAGCGATCGTCGCTGTCGACAGGCCCGCGACCGCATTCGAACTGATGGCAGCCAGCTCGGCGGCAGTGAATGTATCGAGATCGCCGGCGCTGAGGGCTGCGATCTGTTTCGAACTGAGAGTGCCGATCTGACTGCTGGTCAGGGCCTCGACCTGAAGGGTGTCGAGGGCCGTGATCTGATCGGTGGTCAGGCCCGCCGTACCCGCCGTGCTGAGGGCGGCTATCTGGGCTGCCGAGAGCGAGGCGATACTGGCGACGCTCAGAGCCGCAACCTGCTTGGAGGTGAGGGCGGCGATCTGGGCGCTGGTGAGGGCATCCACCTGACCGGTGCCGAGGGCCGCGATCTGGGCGGTGGTCAGGCCGGGTACTGCGGCCGTGCCGAGGGCGGCGATCTGCGCCGTCGTCAGCGAAGCGATTGCCGCTGTCGACAGGCCCGAGATCGCACTCGAGCTGATGACAGCCAGCTCGGCGGCGGTAAATGTATCAAGGCCACCGGCGCTGAGGGCCGCAATCTGTTTTGCGCTGAGGACGCCGATCTGAGCACTGGTGAGGGCCTCGACCTGAGCGGTGTTGAGAGCGGCGATCTGATCGGTGGTCAGGCCCGCTATGCCCGCCGTGCTGAGAGCGGCTATCTGGGTTGCCGAAAGCGAGGCGATGCTGGCCACGCTGAGGGCGGCAACCTGTCTGGAGGTGAGGGCGCCGACCTGGATACTGATCAGGGCGTCGACTTGATCGCTCGTCAGGACGGCGACCTGTCCGGTGTTCAACCCTCCAACGCCAGCCGCACTCAAGGCTGCGACCTGGGCCGTGGTCAGCGACGCTATGGTCTCCGTTGACAAGCCCGGGATGGCATTTGAACTGATCGCGGCAATGTCCTTGGTCGAGAACGTTGCCATGTCGTCCGTGCCCAAGACCGCAATCTGTTTCGAGCTGAGAGCACTGACCTGTGTATCGGTCAAAGCCTCGACCTGCGCGGTGTCAAGGGCCGCGATCTGGTCAGTGGTCAGGCCCGTTATGCCCGCCGTGCTGAAGGCGGCTATCTGGGCTGCTGAAAGCGAGGCGATGTCAGCCACGCTCAAGGCCGCAACCTGTTTGGAGGTGAGTGCCGCGATTTGGGTACTGGTCAGGGCGTCCACCTGATCGCCAGTAAGCGCTGCGACCTGTCCGGTGCTCAGCCCGCCAATGCCAGCCGTACTCAGCGCTGCGATCTGCGCTGTCGTCAGCGACGCTATGGTTTGGGTGGACAAGCCCGGGATGGCATTCGAACTGAGGGCCGCAATGTCCTTGGTCGAGAACGTCGCCATATCCTCTGCGCTCAGGACCGCTACCTGCGTCGAGCTGAGCGCGCCGACCTGGGCGCTGGTCAAGGCCTCGACCTGAGCGGTGCTCAGGGCGGCGATCTGCGCGGTGTTCAATGCACCGATGCTTTGCACGTTCAGGGCGGCAATCTGGGCTGTCGTCAGGGAGGCGATGGTTTCTGCCGACAATCCGGCGATCGCACTGGAACTGATCGCGGCGATATCCTTGGTCGAGAATGTCGCAATGTTGTCCGCGCTCAAGGCGGCGATCTGTTTCGAGCTGAGAGCGCCGACCTGGGCGGTGGTCAAGGCTTCGACCTGGGCGATACTCAAGGCGGCGATCTGCGCGGTGCTCAACGCACCGATGCTTTGCACATTCAGGGCGGCAATCTGGGCTGTCGTCAGGGAAGCGAGGGTTTCGGCCGTCAGTCCTGCGATTGCGCTGGACGTGATCGCGGCGATGTCCTTGGTCGTGAATTTCGCCAGATCGTCCGTCCCCAGCTGCGAAATCTGTGTGGAGCCGAGATTGACGATCTGCGCGCTCGTCAAGGCTTCGGCCTGGCTGGTGGTGAGGGTCGCCAGCTGCTGCGCGCTTAGTCCCGTAATGCCCGCAGCGCTCAGGGAGGCGATCTGGGCCGTTGAAAGAGCGGCTATGTCGTCTGTGCCGAGGGTGGCAATTTGTGCCGCGCTCAATCGCGCCATCTGCTTGGTCGACAGCTTGGAAACCTGATCGGTGCTGAGGGCGGCGATCTGGCCGGTCGAAAGTCCCAGGATGCCGGATGTGCTCATTGCCGCAAGCTGGGCCACGGAAAGCGATGCTATATTGTCCGTGCTCAATGCTGCAATCTGTCCCGAGCCGAAAGCCGCGATCTGGGCCGTGGTCAGGGCCGCGAACTGATCGATGCTGAGGGCCGCAACCTGATCGCTCGTCAGGCCCTTGATGCCCGATGTGCTCAACATGGCCGTTTGGCTGGTGGACAGGGCGGCCACGTCGTTGCCCAGGGCGGCGACCTGAACCGAACTCAACGCCTTGATCTGCGCGGTGGATAGAAGGCTGACCTGATTGCCGCTCAGGGCTTCGATCTGATCGGAGGTGAGGCCGGCAATGGCGCTGGTGGTGAGGGCGCCGATCTGAGCCGTGGTGAAGGCCGCGATAACATCGGTGTTCAAGCCCGCCATGGCTTTATTCGTGATCGCTGCGATATCGGCGGTCGAAAATGTCGCCAGATCCTCGATGCCCAGGGCTGCAAGCTGCGCTGAACTCAGGGACTTCACCTGCGCCGGAGACAGCGCCTCGACCTGCTCGGTGCTTAGAACTTCGATCTGATCGGCCGTCAGGCCGGCAATGGCGCTGGTGGTCAGGGCGGCGATCTGGGCGGTGGACAGCGCCGCGATTGCGTCCGCGCTCAGGCCGGACATGGCTTTGCCGGTGATCGCCGCGATATCGGCGGTCGAGAACGTTGCTATGTCCTCGGCGCTCAGGGCCGCAAGCTGGATCGAGCTCAGCAACTTCACCTGTGCCGAGGACAGGGCCTCGACCTGCTGGGTGCTGAAGGCTTCGATCTGGTCGGCTATCAGGTTTGCGACCACGCCGGTGCTGAGGGCGGCAATCTGAGCGGTTGACAGGGCCTCGATCTGAGCCGCGCTCAAGGCCTGGAACTGCGCTACGCCGAGGGCATTCATCTGGGCCGTCGTCAATGCGGCGATCTGCTCCTTGGTAAGCGTGCTGATCGTCTCCGTGCCCAGACGGGGCATGGCTTTGCCGGTGATCTCCGCTATATCGGCGGTTGAGAATGTCGCGATGTCCTCCGCGCTTAAGGCCACGAATTGTGCCGCGCTCAGCGACCTCACCTGTTCCGGCGACAGGGCTTCGACCTGGCTGGTGCTCAGGGCGGCAATGTGCGTCGTTTTGAGTGCGGCAATCTGCGCCGTCGTCAATGCGGCGATCTGGGCGGTGCTCAGGGTTTCGATCTGGTCGATCGTCAGACCGGCAATCGTGCTTGCGCTGAGGGCGGCGATCCGATCCGGGCTAAACGCTGCGATTGCCTCGGTGCTGAGGCCCGGCATGGCCTTGACGGTAATCGCCGCGATGTCGGCGGTCGAGAATGTCGCTATATCGTCTGTGCCGAGAGCAGCGAGTTGCATCGAGCTCAGCACTTTGACCTGCGCCGGCGACAGGGCTTCGGCCTGTTCCGGGTTCAGGACCGCGATCTGGTCGGTCGTCAGGCTCGCAACGGCGCTCGTGTTCAGGGCCGCGATCTGATCCGGGGTCAGCCCTGCGATCACCTCTGTGCTCAAGCCCGGCATGGCTTTGCTCGTGATTGCGGCGATGTCGGCGGTTGAGAATGTCGCTATATCTTCCGCGCTCAGGGCGGCAATTTGCGTCGCATTGAGGGCGCGCACCTGAGATGAGGTCAAAGCCTCCGCCTGTTCCGTCGTCAGGGCATGGAGCTGGGTGGTGGTGAGCGCAGAAATCTGGCTCGAATTCAGGCTTTTGATGGCGTACTGATCGAGAATGTTGAGCTGATCCAGTGTCAGGCCAACGATGGCGCCCTGCGAAATGGCGCTCAACTGTTGTGAGTTGAGGACTTTGACATCCTCCACATCCAGTGCCGCGATCTGGGCCGACGAGAGCGCTTTGATCTGCGTTGTGGAAAGCGACGCCACGTCGTCGGTTGTCCAGGCTGCGACCGCCTCTGTCGAAAGATATCTGATCTGATTGACGTTCAGGGAAGAAATGATCGACGTCATGTCTGAAAAATCCTAAAGTCCAGGCCCAACAGGTGGATTTTCTGCTAAAGCCCCGGAAAGGGCGTCGGTTACGCAGGTCCACCATTTTTCAGATGTTGAGTACGCAATCGGGCTTGCCTGAACCTGAAGTTGCTACGCTTCGGCCGCCGGAGCGTTAATTGCCTGCATTTATGGAAGAGAACGGATAGGCCCGTCTCAGACGGGTGAATGCAGAAATGCCGGCATGCGAGCGCCCTCCGCTCGCCGGGCGAGATAGAGGCGGGCGGTGTCGAGCGCCTCGCGAATGGTCGCATCCATGTCGAGATAACGATAGGTCCCGAGCCGCCCGACAAAAGTTACCGACGCTTCCCGTTCGGCGCGCGCCACATATTCGGCGAGCTGTTCTTTGTCCTCGACCAGCCGGATGGGATAATAGGGAATGTCCTGCGGGCCGCATTCATGGGAGAACTCCCTGTAGCAGACGGAGCCGGCATGGTCTTCCCACGGAGAAAAGTGCTTGTGTTCGGTGATGCGGGTAAAGGGCACCGAAGCGTCGCCATAATTCATCACCGCGCAACCCTGATAGTCGCCGTCATAGGTGAAGCGTTCGAAGTCGAGTGTCCGATACGCCAGACGGCCGAATTCGAAGTCGAAATAGCCGTCGAGCGGACCGGAATAGAAGACGTGTGCAGAGGCCGGCGCTTCGGCGCGCTGGAAATGTGTGCCAAGTTTGACGCTGATGTTCGGATGATCGAGGATGCGTTCGATCATGTCCGTATAACCGGTTTCCGGCATGCCCTGATATTTGTGGAAGAAGTAATTGTCGTCATAGTTGAAGCGCACGGGCAGGCGTTTCAGGATGGAGGCTGGCAGTTCCGTCGGCGAGCAGCCCCATTGTTTCTCGGTGTATCCCTTGAAGAAGGCCTCATAGAGATCGCGGCCGACGAAGCGCAGCGCCTGCTCCTCGAAAGTCTGTGGATCGGTAATCGACTTGTCGGCCTTTTCCTCGATGAAGGCTCTGGCTTCATCGGGCCGGAAATTCTTGCCGAAGAACTGGTTGATCGTGTGCAGATTGACCGGCAGCGAATAGACGCGCTCGCCGCTCGTCGTTTTGACCCGGTTCTTGTAAGGCATGAAGGTCTGAAAGCCGTTCACATAGTCCCAGACTTCCTTGTCGTCGGTGTGGAAAATATGCGGACCGTAAACATGCACCATAACGCCGGTCTCACCGTCGCGTTCGGTGTGGCAATTGCCGGCAATGTGGTCGCGGGCATCGACGATATCGACCCTGTGGCCTGCCAGCGCCAGCTCCCGGCCGATGACCGCGCCGGAAAGCCCGGCGCCCACAATCACAATTCTTTCGTCCGCGAACATTGGTAATCAGTCCCGTTCATATATCGCCCGGCGGGCGGTCGAGATTTGCATCGAAGAGGTGCCGCGCATCGCATCGCCCCGGCCGGTCGAGACTATCCCGTGCTCAGTTATCCGGTTTCCGCCAGAGGCGATTGTCATAGGGAATTGGCGAATAGTCGTGCCATTGAGAGAGCTTCTTGAGATAGCGATTGCGATAGCTCTGCTCGTCTTCGAACTCTATGTTCTCGAACACGGCTTCCGCGCCCAGCTCATAATAAAGATCGAGATTGCTGAGATCGGGCACCGGCGTCTCGCCCCGTTCGCATTCGCCCTGCATTTGCCAGAACAGCTCTTCGAGACGTCGCGCCAGAGCGGGAATATCCCGCAATACGCTGGTGTCGCGCTGCCGGGCGATCGATTCTCTGACCTCCAGAAGCTTCTTCCGGTCGCGTTCGAAGCCGATGGCGCGGGCGACATAGTCTTCCGGCGAAGAGCAAATCATTTCCGGAACACCCGCTGCGGTGACGATGCTGCCGCAGAAGCGTGCCGCAAATGTCTTGCCGGACATGGTGAGGACGGGCAGGCCGGATGTTATGGCATCCGCGGCCGTGGAGTGAGCGCCATAGGGGAACGTGTCCAGAAACAGATCGGCAACGCCGATACGGGCGATGTGTTGCGGGTTCGGAACCTTCGGCGCAAAGACGAGCCGGTCAGGTGAGACACCGCTTTTTTCTGCGATGGCCTGCAGGTGCTGATTGACGTCCTCATCGCCCGCCAGCAGCCACAACAGGCTGCCCGGCGTCTGCGACAGGATCGTCATCCATCGCGCAAAGCAGCTTTCGGTAATCTTCTGCATGCCGTTGAAGCTGGCATAGACGAACGCATCTTCCGGCAATCCGACCTCGGCCCGGCTTGGCCGGGCGGCGATGGGCCGCTTGCGGTCGAGCGGCTGGTCGCAGGCGATGCGCAGGACCTTTTCGGAGTAATAGATGTCGTTCTCCGGCGGGATCATGTAACCGTCCGAAATCAGGTACTGATGGAACGGGCTTCCCATCGATCCGGGATAACCGCAGAAACTGACGATGACCGGCGCGGGGCGATAGGCGAAAATCTTCGTGCGCGCGTCCTTGGTGTAGCCGTTCACGTCGATCAGTATATCGATTTCGTCGGAGATGATCTGCGATGCCGCTGCGGCATCGTCCAGGCCGTGGATATCCCGCCAGCAATGGACTGCTGCCTTGATCCGCTCCTGCGTGCTGTCCGTGTTGCGGACGTTACCGCAATAATAGGCGAAGACCTCAAGGCTGTCCTTGTCATGCAACTCCAGAACCTCGCAAAGGGCGAAGCCCACGGCGTGATCGCGAAGATCCGACGAGAGGTAACCGACGCGCAGCCGCTCACCGGTTCCGGACTTCAGCTTCGGCGACCTGCGCGGAAAACGGCTGAGGTCCGGCCGCGTGCCGACCACCGTTTTGCTGTAGCGATATGCCTTGGCCAGCTGGAACATCGGATCGTCAACATAGCAGCTCAGCGTCAGCGAGGACATCGCATCGAGCATCTTGCGCGCAGGGACGTGGTTTGAAGGAGCAAGCACAGGCCACTTGCACTGGCGCTGCCGCAACGACACCCAGTGCTGGCCTGCCTCCGGCAATTCCGGCCGCAGCTCGAATGCCTGCAGCAGAGCGGTTTCAGCGTCCTCGAGCTTTCCGGCGCCTTCGAGAACCCGGCCGATGTTCTGCAGGGCCATGTGCCGATGCCCGATCGCTTCTGCGTCGAGGTGCTTCGTCGTTTCGGCAAAATGCGACCACTGTTCCACGGCCTGACCGATCAACCCGCTATCTTCGAGGACCCGACCGAGATTGATGTAACCGGGAGCGAATTGCGGATTGGCCTTCAAACAGGCGCGGAACGCCTGCACGGCGCCCGCGCGGTCGCCAAGCTGGCTGAGCGCAACGGCATAGTTGAAATAGGCGAGATGGATGACGGGATTGTTGTCGTTGAACGCAACCCAGGTCTTGTAGAGTTCCGCAGCCGCGGCTCGCTGGCCGGCAGCACTGAGCGCCTCGGTTACGCTCAGCAGATCCATGAGACTCATCCGCTGGTTCCGCGCAAGATCAAGGGCGCTGGGAGCGGCGGCGTCGTTTGAAGGTGAGACGGGATTGGCGGTCATGATATCCTGCGGCAAGCGACAAAGGGTCGAAGATAAGAACAGCCTGTTGATGGGCCGTCCTTAGCTATCGCAGGTAACTTGCCTGTGGCTGGATGTGTTTGAAGCGGGGTTGCTTGCCCAGATCAGCCGGTGGCGTGGTCGAGGGAAGTTTCCTCCCGGTCAGGCGCCGGCTTCCGGGAGATTGATGCTGTCATGCCGCAGTAAGGGACGCCCACATGTCTAGCGATGAGAGTATTTCATCCTGTAGCTCGCCAGCGCGATCGACGGGTTGATCCGGTAGACACTGTCGAAGTCTTCATCCGTGAAGTATTGATATGAATGTGCGACATATTCGCGGAAAAGACCGTGCAGGTCCTGCCGCATCTGCTTGGCCGCCCATTCCAGCAAACCCGCCTTGAAGACGATGAAGATCGGGTAATATTTTGCCCTGAAGATCGGATTGTCCAGGAAAAGCTTCTCGATGTCTTTCAGCGCTGCGAACATCTCAAGCCGGCGCTCGTCGAACGTGCTCGTATGCTGCTCCCGCCCCGGGACGAGGCGGTGTGTTGTCAGGCTGGTGTTAATGGCCAGAAACCGTCCGGCATTCATATAGGCCGCCCAGTGCGGCAGGATATCTTCGTTGATCCGCGCCGTGGAGAAGCGCCAGTTCGTCCGGCGAATGAAAGATGTCCGCAGTATCTTGTTCCATGGGTAATTGATCGTCACCAGGAATTGCGCGGTCGAGTCGAGGTCGATCATTGCGCTGTCGCGGCTGCCGAGGACGCTATCCCAGATATTCTTGTCGATAGGCGCCATTTCGCCGGCAGGGCCATCGGCCGTTCTCAGCACGCTATATCTGAATGCGGCGACATCGATATTCGTCTCATCCATCAAGGGCAGAACGGTATCGATGGCTCCCTCATGCAGGAGGTCGTCAGCATCGTGAAACAGGCAATATTCGCTGTCGATGGTCGCCAGCGCCCTGTTGCGGGCAACGCCCGGCCCGGTGTTCGTCTCGCTGCGCATCAGCCTTATATTGGCGTGCCGCGCGATGTATTGCTCGACGATGTCGCAGGTATTGTCGGTGGAGGCATCGTCGACGACGACGATATCCATCTCGGTTTCATTGCGCAGAACACTGTCGAGTGTTTCGCCGATAAGACTGGCCATGTTGTAGGCCGGGATGATGACGGATATTTTTGCCATGACAGATACTGAATGTCCTCTGGGGCATTCTGCAATTAAAATGTTACGACGCGGCCTGAGCCGCGTCGTAGGTTTTGTCGGGTCGTTTAAGGCTTATACTGCCTTGTAGGCTTTGATGACCGCCTCGACCTGTGCATCGTTCATGACCTTCAGCTGCTGGGCCGAGAGCGCACCGGCCTGGCTGCTGCTGAGACCAGCGATGGCAGCGGTGGAAAGGCCTGCGATGGCATTGGCGCTGATGGCCTTGATCTCGTCGGTCGAGAAGAGGCCCAGTTCAGTGCTGTTCAGGGTCGCGATCTGCGCGGAGCTGAGGCCGGAGACCTGATCGGAGTTGAGGGCTGCGATCTGGTCGGTCGACAGGGCCGCGAACTGCGTCGAGGAGAGCGCTGCCGCCTGTGCTTTGCTGAGGGCGGCGACATTGCCGGTGCTCAGCTTGCTGGCGTCGATGCCGGCGAGAGCCTTGGTGCTGATCGCCTTGATCTCGTCGGTCGAGAAGGTGGCAAGGCTGTCGGAGGACAGAGCGTTAAGCTGCGTCGAAGACAGGCCGGCGATCTGCGTCTTGGTCAGCGCGGCGGCGTTTTCAGTGCCGAGACCAGCCAGGGTAAGACCGGAGATGGCGTTGGCGCTGATGGCCTTGATCTCATCGGTCGAGAACAGAGCCAGCTCGCTGCTGCTCAGGGTCGCAATCTGAGCGGAGCTGAGACCGGAGACCTGTTCCGAACCGAGGGCCTTGATCTGATCGGTCGACAGGGCTGCGAACTGCGCCGAAGAGAGCGCTGCCGCCTGCGCTTTGCTCAGGGCGGCGACATTGCCGGTGCTCAGCTTGGTGACGTCGAGGCCGGCAAGGGCCTTGGTGCTGATGGCCTTGATCTCGTCGGTCGAGAAGGTGGCAAGGCTCTCGGAAGATAGGGCGTTAAGCTGTGCCGAAGACAGGCCAGCGATCTGCGTCTTGGTCAGCGCGGCAGCATTTTCAGTGCCGAGACCAGCCAGGGTAAGGCCGGCGACAGCATTGGCGCTGATGGCCTTGATCTCATCGGTCGAGAACAGAGCCAGTTCGGCGCTGCTCAGGGTTGCGACCTGAGCGGAGCTGAGACCGGAAACCTGCTCCGAGCCGAGGGCCTTGATCTGGTCGGTCGAGAGGGCTGCGAACTGTGCCGAGGACAGTGCCGTGATCTGCGTTTTGCTCAGGGCGGCGACGTTGCCGGTGCTCAGCTTGGTGACATCGAGGCCGGCGAGGGCCTTGGTGCTGATGGCCTTGATTTCATCGGTCGAGAAAGTGGCAAGGCTATCGGAAGTCAGGGCGTTGAGCTGTGCCGAAGACAGGCCAGCGATCTGCGTCTTGGTCAGTGCAGCGGCATTTTCGGTGCTGAGAGCCGCAAGCGCTGCTGCGGAAAGGCCGGCAATGGCGTTGGCGCTGATCGCCTTGATTTCATCGGTCGAGAACAGCGCCAGTTCGCTGCTGTTCAGGGTTGCGACCTGAGCGGAGCTGAGGCCGGCGACCTGATCGGAGTTGAGGGCCTTGATCTGGTCCGTCGACAGGGCTGCGAACTGTGCCGAGGACAGTGCTGCGGCCTGCGTTCTGCTCAGGGCGGCGACGTTGCCGGTGCTCAGCTTGCTGGCGTCGAGGCCGGCAAGGGCTCTGGCGCTGATCGCCTTGATCTCGTCGGTGGAGAAGGTGGCAAGGCTATCGGAAGTCAGAGCGTTGAGCTGCGTCGAAGACAGGCCAGCGATCTGCGTCTTGGTCAGTGCAGCGGCATTTTCGGTGCTGAGAGCAGCCAGCGCTGCCGCGGAAAGACCGGCAATGCCGTTAGCGCTGATCGCCTTGATTTCGTCGGTCGAGAACAGTGCCAACTCGCTGCTGCTGAGGGTCGCAACCTGCGCGGAGCTGAGACCGGCGACCTGATCGGAGTTGAGGGCCTTGATCTGGTCGGTCGACAGGGCTGCGAACTGTGCGGAGGACAGTGCTGCGGCCTGTGTTCTGCTCAGGGCGGCAATGTTTCCGGTGCTCAGCTTGGTGACATCGAGGCCGGCGAGGGCCTTGGTGCTGATGGCCTTGATTTCATCGGTCGAGAAAGTGGCAAGGCTCTCGGAAGACAGGGCATTCAGCTGTGTCGAAGACAGGCCAGCGATCTGCGTTTTTGTCAGGGCGGCGGCGTTTTCAGTGCCGAGACCGGCCAGGGAAAGGCCGGCGACAGCATTGGCGCTGATGGCCTTGATTTCGTCGGTCGAGAACAGTGCCAGCTCGCTGCTGTTCAGGGTTGCGACCTGAGCGGAGCTGAGACCGGCGACCTGATCGGAGTTGAGGGCCTTGATCTGGTCCGTCGACAGGGCTGCGAACTGTGCGGAAGACAGCGCCGAAATCTGCGTTCTGCTCAGGGCGGCGACGTTGCCGGTGCTCAGCTTGGTGACGTCGAGGCCGGCGAGGAGCTTGGTGCTGATGGCCTTGATCTCGTCGGCGGAGAAGGTGGCAAGGCTATCGGAAGACAGGGCGTTCAGCTGCGTCGAAGACAGGGCGGCGATCTGAGACTTTGTCAGGGCGGCGGCGTTTTCGGTGCTGAGAGCAGCAAGCGCTGCTGCGGACAGGCCGGCGATGGCGTTGGCGCTGATGGCCTTGATCTCGTCGGAGGAGAAGAGTGCCAGTTCGCTGCTGTTCAGGGTTGCGACCTGAGCGGAGCTGAGGCCGGCGACCTGAGCCGAGTTGAGAGCCTTGATCTGGTCGGTCGAGAGGGCGTCGATCTGGCTGGTATAAAGCGCCGTAACCTGAGACGCCGACAGGCCGCTGATCTGAGCGGAGCTCAGCTTTGCGATCTGGGTCAGCGTCAAGCCCTTGAAGGCGCTTACCGAAATGGCCCGGAGATCTTCAGAGCTGAAAAGAGCAAGGTTATCTGTGCTCAAAGAAGCGATCTGAGACGACGAGAGGGCCTTGATCTTGGTGCTGTCCAGGGCATTCACGTCTTCCGAGGTTAGGCTGGCGATCGTGGAGGTGGAAAGCTTGGAAATCTGCACAGCAGACAGTGAGGAGAGAATCGAAGTCATGAACGTGTCCTTTACCGGATGGCGACTGGTCACGCCTATCTGCTGCCAGACACTGCCCGTGATGACAGCGGTCCGACATCCGCAAATAAAGCGAAATTGTGGAGAACATGGCTCATGTGAACCTGCGCTGGAAACGCATCATGCAATTCGAGCCGGAGAAGGGGGCCCGGATTTTCCACGCTAGCTTGTGCGAATGCCGCTTAATAATTTCTGCCGCTTAAGATTTTCGCGACGTGCGTGTCATATCAGGCCAACATTTAAAGCCTAGTTAATATTTGGAGGCGGCGCATTTTATTCTTGATGTTTGCGTATCTTAGAGTCTTATAGAGTATAAAATTACGAAGCTAACTATCGATTCGATCGGCTTCCACTGCGGGCAATCAGACGTGACCGCTCCCGGATAAGTAGTATCCGTTTGGAGGGGCGAGAGCGCAAGGGTTTGATCGTTATTTTCGTCTAAAACTGTCCTTCGATTCTTGCCGGGAGCTGACCCACCTATGTAACGCCTGCCAGAATCGGACAATGCTTTGCTTTGTCGTCTTTATTTCGGGTGCCGTCTAGTTGGTTTTTTTGAAACGGAAGCTGTTATTTCCGGTTTCCGGGCCACGGCAATGCTTTGGGCGGGCAGGCACGGGTCGCGCGATGATTCGGCGACGCCATTCAAGAAATCGGATATCGAAAGCGACCGGTCGCTCCCGTCATCGACCATCCATTCGGTGCCGTGAGGGAACAATCCCGATCTTTGTGCGCGGGCCGGAGAAAGCGTGGTGCAGGCCTAATCCAGCATCACCATATGCGCCGGCAACTGCTCTTCGAAAAATTTCGAGAAAGTCGCAATGCGGGGTGGCAGCGCCTGATAGGGCGGATAATAAAGCGTCAGCCAGAGTTCGGGCGGCGCCCAGCCGGGCAGCACATGAACGAGCCGGCCGCTATGGATATGTTCGGCGATATTAAATCCCGGCAGCAGGGCCACACCGGCGCCTTCCGCCGCCATATCGGCCAGAACCTCACCGCTATTGGCGCTGAATGCGCGGCCGGCCGAGATGGCGATGCTCGATCCGCCGTCCGACAGGACCCAGTTCTCCCGCCGGCTTTCACCGCTATAGGCAAGGCAATCGTCAGGGGTCAGTTCGCTTGGATGTTCCATCTGCGTGAACCGGCTGCCTGGGGCCGCCACCAATATTCTCGGCACGGCCCTGATCTTGCGCCAGATGGTGAATTTGTCCGATGGGGCGGACGAAATGCGGATTGCCAGATCGTAGTCGTCATCCACGATATTGATCAGGCCGTCCGAGAGCGAAATCTCGAAGCACATTTTCGGATAGAGTTCCCGGAAGCCGGACAGGATCGGCGGCAGCACCGTCTTGCCGAGCCATGTCGGCGCGCTGATCCTCAGACGTCCCTCATCCGCCTTGTGGGCGTTGCGGACATCGCGCCGGGCATTCTCCAGCGCCTCGACCGCCGGCTGGATCTGTGCGGCGAAGACGGCGCCGTCGGTCGTCAACGACACCTGGCGTGTGGTGCGGACAAACAACTGCACACCGAGATCATCTTCAAGCGCGGCAATCGCACGGGTGACGGCAGCCGCCGTCATGCCCAGTTCGCGGGCGACCTGCGCGAAGTTGCGCTTTTCGGCCGCCATCAGAAAGGTTTTGAGAGCTTTATGATCGTTCATCGCCATTATTTCAAAAATCGCAATTCATTCGAGAAAAATATTGCAATTCCGCGATGCAATCAAGCGGGTTACATCTTTGTCTATCGAAACGGACACACCGAAGACGAAAGGCGCCGACGATGATCAAGGATATCAAGGGCCTGCACCACGTCACCTCCATGGCGTCGGATGCGCGGCAGAACAACAGTTTCTTCACCGATACGCTCGGCTTGCGCCGGGTGAAGAAAACCGTCAACTTCGACGAACCCAGCGTCTATCACCTTTATTACGGCGACGAAAAGGGAACGCCCGGCACGGTCATGACCTATTTTCCCTTCGCCAACATGATGGCCGGCCGTCCCGGCGTCGGCGAGGTGGGCGAGACCCAGTTTTCCATCCCGAAGGGTTCGCTGGGTTTCTGGAAAGAACGTCTCCTTGCCAAAGGCGCCGC
This sequence comes from Agrobacterium sp. D14, assembly GCF_001526505.1. Taxonomy (NCBI): domain Bacteria; kingdom Pseudomonadati; phylum Pseudomonadota; class Alphaproteobacteria; order Hyphomicrobiales; family Rhizobiaceae; genus Agrobacterium; species Agrobacterium sp. D14. Next base: position 98,307 of record NZ_ASXX01000011.1, on the reverse strand, counting down.
CGGCATTCAGGCCGACACGGTCTTCGGCGCAATCGCCTGCGCTTCACTGGTCCCGATGGCGATGGCCTTGCTCTGATCGAAACAGGCGACGACGCCCGTGCTGCTTGGCTGGCCGAGGGAATTTCCGAAGACAACGCCATACGCGGTTTCACCGGCGCACGTTTTAATTTGCATGACACTGCCGCAACCGAAGAACTGCTACGTTTCATGGGTTATGAGCGGACTGACGTTGAAGGCAATGTGACACGCTTCGTCATTCCCGGCGGCAACGGGGCAGACACGATCGATCTTGCGGCCCTGCCCAAGACACCCTTTGCCCGGTCGGGAGCAGGCTCGGTCCACCATATCGCCTTTGCAGTCGAAAACCGCGAGAAGCAGCTGGAAGTGCGCAAGGCGCTGATGGATACGGGTTATCAGGTCACTCCCGTCATCGACCGCGATTATTTCTGGGCGATCTACTTCCGCACGCCGGGCGGCATCCTGTTCGAGATCGCCACCAATGAACCCGGTTTCGACCGTGACGAGGATACCGCGCATCTGGGCGAAGCGCTCAAACTGCCGAACCGCTACGAGCCTTTCCGCAATCAGATCGAGGCGAACCTCGCTCCGCTTGCAGCATAAAGCGGGTCTCTGATCCGCATCCACTGACCAAGATAGATCCTCGCTTTTCAAGACGGCTGCCCCTGCCGGGCAGCCGGCCGGCGACGCCTTCTCAATTTCCACCGCCGCAGATCGGCAACCACCACCTGAACGGAGAACTGAAAATGTCCAAGCTCGAAGTCCTTACCCCCGCCAACAGCCAGCTCATCTTCATCGACCAGCAGCCGCAGATGGCTTTCGGTGTGCAGTCGATCGACCGGCAGACCCTGAAGAACAATGTCGTCGGCCTCGCCAAGGCGGCAAAGATTTTCAATATCCCGACGACCATCACCACGGTCGAAACGGAAAGCTTCTCCGGCAACACCTTCCCGGAACTGCTCGCGGTCTTCCCCGAGAACGATATCCTCGAGCGCACCTCGATGAACTCCTGGGACGACCAGAATGTTCGCGATGCGCTGGCGAAGAATGCGGCGGCGGGCCGCAAGAAGATCGTCGTCTCCGGTCTCTGGACGGAAGTGTGCAACACCACCTTTGCGCTCTCCGCGCTCCACGATGTCGCGGACTACGAGATCTATATGGTGGCGGACGCCTCCGGCGGCACCTCCGTCGATGCGCATAAATATGCCATGGACCGCATGGTGCAGGCCGGCATCATTCCCGTCACCTGGCAGCAGGTGCTGCTGGAATGGCAGCGCGACTGGGCACGCAAGGAAACCTATGACGCCGTCACCTCGCTGGTGAAGGAACATTCCGGCGCCTACGGCATGGGCATCGATTATGCCGTCACCCATGTCCATGGCGGCGAAGAGCGCGTCAAGCACGGCAAGCGCATCGGCCCCAACCCGGCCAAGAAATAAGCTTTCAACCGCGCCGCGCCGGCAGGATCGATATCCAGCCCGGTGCGGCTTTCACCCATCGAGGAGGTTCCCATGAAAGTCTATCTTCTGTCCCTTGGCGCCGGCCTGCTGGTCGGCATCGTTTACAGCCTGCTCAATGTGCGTTCTCCCGCACCGCCCGTCATCGCTCTCGTCGGCCTGCTCGGCATCCTGGTTGGAGAGCAGATCATTCCCTTCGCGAAGACGATCGCCGGCAAGGAACCGGCCGTCGTTTCGTGGATCAATCAGATCAAGCCGCACATGTTCGGCCATATGCCGAAGGGTGGCGCTGAAACAACTGGCCTTGCCGAAATCAAGCAACCGACCGAGCGGGAGAGAAGCTGATGCCGACACGACGCACCTTTCTTGGCGCGGCCTCGAGCCTTGCCTTTCCGAATCTGTTTTCACCGGCTAAGGCCGCTGATCCCATCAAGACCGGAGGTTCTTCCATGCATCCAGATACGATCCTTCACAATGGCCGCTTCACGACGCTCGACCGCGGTAATCCGAATGCAACGGCAGTCGCCATCAAGGACGGCCTGTTTCTGGAGGTGGGAAGCGACGCCGAGGTTATGGCCCTTGCCGGGCCGGATACGAAGATCATCGACCTCAGGAGCAAGCGGGTTCTGCCCGGTCTGATCGACAACCACACCCACGTCGTGCGCGGCGGCCTGAACTTCAACATGGAACTGCGCTGGGATGGCGTGCGCTCGCTTGCCGATGCCATGGACATGCTGAAGCGTCAGGTGGCGATCACCCCGGCGCCGCAGTGGGTGCGGGTCGTCGGCGGCTTCACCGAACATCAATTCGTCGAAAAGCGCCTGCCGACCATCGAGGAGATCAATGCGGTGGCGCCGGATACGCCGGTCTTTTTGCTGCATCTTTACGACCGGGCGCTGCTGAACGGCGCAGCCCTTCGCGCCGTCGGCTACACGAAGGACACGCCGAACCCGCCCGGCGGTGAGATTACCCGCGATGCGAACGGCAATCCGACCGGCCTGCTACTGGCCAAGCCGAATGCCGGCATTCTCTATTCGACGCTTGCCAAGGGGCCGAAGCTGCCGCTCGATTATCAGGTCAATTCCACCCGCCACTTCATGCGCGAGCTGAACCGGCTGGGCGTGACCGGCGTGATCGATGCGGGCGGCGGCTTCCAGAATTACCCTGACGATTACGAGGTGATCCAGAAGCTGTCGGATGAGAACCAGATGACGGTTCGGCTGGCCTACAACCTTTTCACGCAGAAGCCGAAGCAGGAGAAGGAGGATTTCCTCAACTGGACCTCGTCGGTCAAATACAAGCAGGGCAACGACTATTTCCGGCACAATGGTGCCGGCGAAATGCTGGTCTTTTCCGCTGCCGATTTCGAGGATTTCCGCCAGCCGCGACCGGACATGCCGCCGGAAATGGAAGGCGAGCTCGAAGACGTCGTCCGGATTCTGGCGGAAAACCGCTGGCCCTGGCGTCTGCACGCCACCTATGACGAGACGATTTCGCGGGCGCTGGATGTCTTCGAAAAGGTCAACCGGGACATTCCGCTGGAAGGCCTGAACTGGTTCTTCGATCATGCCGAAACCATCTCCGACCGCTCCATCGACCGTATCGCAGCCCTTGGCGGCGGCATCGCCACCCAGCACCGCATGGCCTATCAGGGCGAATATTTCGTCGAACGTTACGGTCAGGGCGTGGCGGAAGCCACCCCGCCGATTGCGCGGATGCTGGAAAAGGGCGTGAACGTTTCGGCCGGTACGGATGCAACGCGCGTCGCCTCCTATAATCCCTGGGTGTCGCTGTTCTGGATGGTGACGGGCAAGACGGTGGGCGGCATGCAGCTTTATCCGCGTGCCAATTGCCTCGACCGCGAGACGGCGCTGCGCATGTGGACCGAAAAAGTCACCTGGTTCTCGAATGAGGAAGGCAAGAAGGGCCGCATCGAAAAAGGCCAGTTCGCCGATCTCGTGGTGCCGGACAAGGATTATTTCTCCTGCGCGGAAGATGAGATTTCCTTCCTCACCTCGGAACTGACCATGGTGGGCGGCAAGATCGTTTATGGTGCCGGCGATTTCAGGACGCTGGATGAAAGCAATATTCCGCCGGCGATGCCCGACTGGTCGCCTGTGCGAACCTTCGGCGGTTATGCCGCCTGGGGAGAGCCGCAGGGCGCTGGAAAGAACTCGCTCAGACGGGCCGCGATCTCCTCCTGCGGCTGCGCCAATGATTGCGGTGTGCATGGCCATGACCATGCCGGCGCATGGACGTCGAAATTGCCGATTGCCGATCTGAAGGGCTTCTTCGGAGCGCTGGGCTGCTCCTGCTGGGCAGTCTGAGCCCGGCCAGCGGAAAAATCCACCGGGCAGCGGATCGCCGCTGCCCGGCGGGTCGGGAATAGATGTATTGCAAATATCGCAATTATATCGAAACTATTGATGCAATTGTTGGCGGTAATCCTTTGCGCCAATATCGCTCCATCAGATGAACGCAGCGCCGCTCGAACCGACCGGCCAGATCGCAGGAGCAAAAAAATGACCGAGCCGTCTTCAACCCTTCGCCTTCGCGGGCTTCTCGCGGATATCGTTGCCGCACCCGCCACAAAAACCCTTGCGCTTCTGGCGCTCTGCTCGGCCTATATTCAGGGGCCGCTGACCAAGATCTTCGACTTTCCCGGCGCGATTGCCGAGATGAACCATTTTGGCCTTCAGCCGGCGGTCGCATTCGCTGTCGTCGTCGTCCTGTTCGAGCTCACCGCCTCCGCTCTGGTGGTGTCGGGCTTCCTGCGCTGGGCCGGTGCTCTGGCGCTTGCAGGCTTCACGCTTCTCGCCACCTTCATCGCTCTCCGCTTCTGGGAAATGGCGCCCGGCATGGACCGCATGATGGCCACCAACGCCTTCTTCGAACATCTTGGCCTTGCCGGGGCCTTCATCATCGTCGCCGCAATCGATCTCACGAAAGGAACGGGCAAATGAGTGCTGCAAAATCCACCGCGAGCAGCTTCGCTCCCCTTGCACAACCGGTTTTCGCCGTTCTCTGGGCGGCGACGGTGCTTGGCAATACCGGCAGCTTCATGCGCGATGTCGCCAGTTCATGGCTGATGACCGATCTTTCGGCCTCGCCAGCGGCCGTCGCCATGGTTCAGGCGGCCGGAACCCTGCCGATCTTTCTTCTGGCGATCCCGGCCGGCGTGCTGACCGATATTCTCGACCGCCGCAAGTTCCTGATCGCGGTGCAGCTTCTGCTGGCCTCGGTCAGCGTCACCCTCATGGTTCTTTCCCATACCGGCCTGTTGTCCGTCAGCGCACTGATCGGGCTCACCTTCCTCGGCGGCATCGGCGCTGCGCTGATGGGGCCGACCTGGCAGGCCATCGTGCCGGAACTGGTGAAACGTGAGGATATCAAGAGCGCCGTGGCGCTGAACTCGCTGGGCATCAATATCGCCCGCTCCATCGGTCCTGCCGCCGGCGGCATCCTGCTTGCAGCTTTCGGGGCGGCCTTCACCTATGGCGCCGATGTCGCAAGCTATTTCGTGGTCATCGCCGCCCTTTTGTGGTGGCCACGAGCGAAGAACGCCAATGATGCGCTTGCGGAAGGTTTCTTCGGCGCATTCCGGGCGGGCCTTCGTTACACCCGCGCCAGCCGGCCGCTGCATGTCGTCCTGTTGCGGGCTGCGATCTTCTTTGCATTCGCCAGTGCCGTCTGGGCGCTGTTGCCTCTGGTCGCCCGGCAATTGCTCGGCGGAGATGCAAGCTTCTACGGTATCCTGCTCGGTGCTGTCGGGGCCGGCGCCATCGGCGGTGCGCTGGTCATGCCGAAATTGCGCGAACGGTTCGATGCCGATGCCCTGCTGTTGGGTGCGGCTCTCACCACCGCGCTCGTCATGGCCGGGCTGTCCTTTGCGCCGCCAAAGTGGCTTGCCATCGTCATCCTGCTGTTTCTCGGCGGCGCATGGATCACGGCTCTGACGACGCTTAATGGGGCGGCCCAGGCGATCTTGCCGAACTGGGTACGCGGCCGCGGTCTCGCCGTCTATCTCACCGTCTTCAACGGCGCGATGACAGCGGGCAGCATCGGCTGGGGTGCGGTGGGTGAAGCGGCGGGCGTGCCGGGCACGTTGCTCATCGGTGCGGCCGGCCTTTTCATTGCCGGTCTCGTCATGCACCGCCTGAAACTGCCTGCCGGCGATGCGGATATGGTGCCGTCCAACCATTGGCCTGAGCCGCTCGTTGCCGAGCCGGTGGCCCATGATCGCGGCCCGGTTCTGATCCTGATCGAATATAATGTCGAAAAACATCACCGCTCCGCTTTCCTGCATGCGCTGGATGAGCTCTCACAGGAGCGTCGCCGCGATGGCGCCTATGGCTGGGGCGTGACGGAGGACTCCGCCGATCCGCAGAAGATCGTCGAGTGGTTCATGGTGGAATCCTGGGCCGAGCACCTGCGCCAGCACAAGCGGGTTTCCCACGCGGACGCGGATTTGCAGGGCAAGGTGCTCGCTTATCATTCCGGGCTGGAAAAGCCGGTGGTGCGGCACTTCCTCACAATCAACCGGCCGGGGAAGGCGTAAAAACGGAAAGGGGCCGAAAAGGCCCCTTTTTCGTTGTTGCCACGCGACTGTCCGATTATTGCGTAATACGCTCCAGCACACGGCTCAGTGCATCTTTCAGCGCCCCTGAGCCGCCCTTGCCGTCGAAATCCAGCAGCACCTGCTCGTTGAGGCCGCCCTTGGTGGCGAATTCACGACTGAGATCGATGAAATCGGTCCTGCGTCCGGCAAGCAGGGCCACCTCGGAGAGGCCGGCAAAGAGGGGCGCGAGATAAGCGCGCGCCTTTTCTTCCGGCAGACCATTCTCGGCAAGCCATTCCGTCGCCGTTTGCATGATGCCGAAATAGGTGGCCATCAGAGCGCTGGCGGCGGCCAGAAGATCGTATTCCGCCTTGGTCTCGCATTCCACCGCATTGCCGAGCACGTTGAAGATGGCTGCCGTATCCGTATCGGCAGGATAAATGGCGGTGACGCCCTTGCGCCGGGCAACGAAGGGCAGCGGGATCGCCTGGCTGAGACGCACATCCGCGCCGATCCAGTCCAGAAGCGCCTCGCGGCCGGTTGCGGCAACGACGCTGACGATCTTCTGCCCGTCCCGGAACCGCAGGGGCCGGATGACTTCTTCAGCGATCTGCGGCCGGATAGCCAGCATGACGGTATCGCAGCCATCGACGATTGCCTGATTATCGCCGGAGACGATCACCTGCGGGAAATCGGCGGCAAGCCTCGCGGAGATATCGGCACTGCGCTGGGACACCATGACATGCGGCACGGCGGCAGGTCTGGCGAGCAGGCCCCTTACCATTGCATCGGTGATGGCTCCCGTTCCGATAAAACCGATTTTCTGGGGAAGTGACATGATTGCTCCGCTGCGGCGTTTCGCGTGATGCTAATTTTTCCGTCCGGAATTGTCGACAAGCAGAGGGGGAAATTTGCGGTCGAGGCGGAGCCACGCCCGGTTTATGCCGGCTGATCGATACGGTCACGGACCGGAACATGGCTAATCGGGCGTCGTAAAATCAATGCGCATCCTTCCCGGTGGGCGTTTCTTCCAGTCCCAGTATCGCCGGCCATGCCGGGGCTGCACGCTCTGACATGACCTCGATATGGCGCAGCGAGGTGAGACCGAATTCTTCCGGGTGCAGGGTTCTGCGGTTGACGCTTCCCTGCGGGAAAACATCGGCATAGCGCCAGACGGCGGCGGGCGGCACCACCACATCGTCCGCCATCGTCATCATGCGCAGATCGAAGCGGGTGGCGGAAAAATCCGGTTCTGGCAGCGATTTGCCGATATCGCGCCGGAAGAAATCCCGGCTCGTGCACCAGCGCCGCCATTGCCAGTAGATTCCGGCGGGCAGATCCGCACCCAGCAGCAGCCTTCGGCCGGGAAGATAGCCTGCGAGTGTCGTGCTGACAGGCCCGAGCAGATACCAGAAGGCGATGACCGTGGGCCGATAGGTCCATGGGTGATCGCTGACATGGGCAAAGCCCGAACCGATGGTGATGACACGCTCAAGCCGTTCGTCATGGCGTCGAAAAGGAAATGTCAGTCCGCCGAGGGAATGGCCGAGCAGCCAGAGGGGGCCTTCCGGTGCTATCTCGCAAAGTGCGGCCTCGGCCGCCGTCTGATCGGCAACTCCCCAGTCGGCCATCGTGGCCCGGCTTTCGCGGACGGGGCGTTGTCGGGATGCGCCGAAATCGCGATAATCATAGGTCAGGACACCGATGCCTTGAGCGGCCGCCCATGTGGCGAAGGCGCGATAATAGCGCGCCGGAACACCTGTTGCGCCGTGAAGGACAAGATGCGCGCGGGCTGGCCCCCTGGGCGGAAAGAACCGGCCGGCGAGCCTGTGCCCTTCCGAAACAATGTCGATCTCCCGGCTCTCTGCAATATCAGTCATCCATCCCTTCCTCCTTCTGGACCGTTTGGTCTAATAACATCTCTGGACCAAACGGTCTACAGCGCTTAAAACAGGCGAATGGACGAAAGCAAGAACCGCCACGCTCTGATACGAGCCACCTCCGCGCTGTTTCGGCGGCGCGGCTATGCCGGCGTGGGACTGGCTGAAATTCTCGCGGAGACGGGCCTGCCGAAAGGCTCTCTCTATTATCATTTTCCCGGTGGCAAGGAGCAGCTTGCCGCCGAGGCGACGCGCTGGGCGGGCCGGAAGGTGGCAGAGCTGATCGATGCGAGTTTCGAGGACGCGGAGAGCTTCGCTTCGGGCTCGGTGGCGCTGTGCCGTGCGATAGCCCGCCTCTCGCAGGAAAATGGCCGTATCATGGGTTGTCCGGTGCTCAGCATCATTCAGGCCGGCGATGAAAAGCCCGATTTGCGCCAGATCGGTGCGGATGTGCTCAGCGACTGGACCGCAAGGATCGCAGCTCAGGCAAGGCGTCTGGGCAGTCACGATCCGCAGACCGATGCCGAAAGACTGGTGATCGGGCTGCAGGGCGCGTGGGTTGTTTCGCTGGCCCGTCAGAACCTGACATCGTTCGAAACGCTGGAGAGCAGCCTGCTACAGTCTGCCTAGGCGTATGCCGGTGCGTTTTCACGCGGAGGCCTGATCGGAGCCATCGGTGCTTTTGGTGCCGCATGCGGAGTAAATGAAAAGCGCGGCCGCCTTCAGGCTGGCCGCGCTTGTTGTCGTTGCCGTAGGAGAGACAGGGCTGCTTTACGTCTCTTTAGTCTGCTGTTTTCCCGGTGCCGGCTGATCCGCGGCGTTCGCGATTGATGCAGCCAACAAAGCCTGTGTCGGGTCCGTACCCTTGAAGCCGGCCTGTGCAAGGATTTCGTCAAGAACCGGCTTTTGCGCAGTGAAGCTGAGAAGCTGGCTCGAAAGATCGCCCAGGCCATTGCCGTTTTTGGCGTCGCCGCCGCCACCGAGGGCGCCGGCCAGATTACCCGCACTGAAGATGCGGATATCGGAGATCTTCTCGATGGGTTTCATCGCCTCGGAAAGTGCTTCTGGAATGATAGCGATCCTTGCACGGGCGAGTTCGAATGCGATGATGTCGCCCGATAGCGCATTGCGTGCATCGTTCTTTGCACGTTCCGCCTGCGCCTCTGCATCGCCGAGAGCGATGACGCCTTCGGCACGGATTTTCGCGGCCTGTGCCTCAGCTTCGGCGCCGATCTTGGTGGCGGCAGCCAGGTTTTCGGCGGCTTGCCGTTCGGCTTCCGCCTTTACCGTGATGGCCGTCGCCTCCTGCTCTGCCGCCTTGCGGGCGTCGATCACGGCGATGCGCTTGGCGCGTTCGGCGATTTCCACTTCGCGGGCTGTTGCCACCTGTTCTTCCGCAGTGATGGCGGAAGCCTTGGCTTCGTCCGCCTTGGCGCGGGCGGCCTGTTCCTGCTCCACCTTCTGCGCTACGGCGATAGCGGCTTCGATTCGCGCCGTTTCGGTGATCTTGCGCGCTTCCGCCTCGCGTTCGGCAATACCGCGCTCGGCTTCGATGCGGGCGGTTTCACGCGCCTGGCGGGCTTGAGCATCCCGTTCGGCGATGCCGCGTTCCGTATCGAGCTTTGCCGTTTCCTCGTTGAGGCGGGCCGCCTGCTCGGCCCTTGCCGCTTCCGCACGCGTTTCCGCCGTCTTGTTGGCGATATCGCGCTCCTGCGTCAGCTCCGCATCGCGCTGTTCGCGTTCGATGGTCAAGCGCCGCAGCACCGCTTCGCGGTCCTTGGTGGCAATTTCGACTTCGTTGTCGCGGACGATCTGGTTGCGTTCGCGTTTACGCTCTTCGGTTATCCGGGTGAGCGCCGTCAGGCCTTCCGCATCGAACGAGTTGTTGGGATTGAAGTGCTTGATATCGGTTTGATCGAGGCGTGTCAGCGAGACCGATTCCAGTTCCAGACCGTTTGACTGTAGATCGTGCGCGACGGCCGCCTGCACGGATTTGACGAATTCGGCGCGCTGCTCCTGAAGATCGCGCAGCGACATGGTGGCGGCAACCGAGCGCAAACCATCGACAAATTTCGCTTCGACCAGTGACTTCAGCGCATCGGCATCATTTGTCCGGTCGCCGAGGGTCTGGGCGGCAAGTGCGATGTTTTCTGCATCGGGTTTAACCCGCACGTAAAATTCGGCGGTGATGTCTGCCCGCATGCGATCCTTGGTGATCAGGGACTCATGTTCTGATCTTTTCACTTCCAGCCGCAATGTGCTGAGAGAGACCCAAGAATAGGAATGGAAGATCGGCAGGATGATGGCGCCGCCATCGAGAACGACTTTCTTACCGCCGAGGCCGGTCCTTACATAGGCTTTGTCGCGTGTCGACCGCGTGTAGAGCGATGTCATGATGATGCCGATGACGACGATGGCCGTAACGATGGCCGCCGCAATCAGGCCCAGAGAAAAGAAATCCATGGTGAGTTAGCCCCTATGATGCCCGCTATGGTGAATTTCCAGGTCCGGCGGTGCGGGAATGGCCTGAAAAAGCCCATCCGCACCGTCGACGATCAATACCTGCGCACCCGTATCGATCGTGTGACCGGATGCAGCCTGGGTGCGCAGGAAGTGAATATTCTCGTGCCGGTCCTTGACCCGCACGGTGCCGGGCTTGCCCTGATCGAGAGGCCCGATGGTGACAGTGCCCACAAGTCCCAGAAAATCGGTCTGCTCGAGCGCGTTTGTCTCATCGCGTGGAATGACCTTCGCAATGGCGCGGCTGAGTGACCGCGTGGCCGGCAGGGCGGCGGCAATGGCACCGGTCATGGCCAGATAGGGCGGCAAGGGCCCGAGCGGCGTTGCGGAAGCGACCCCCTGAATGAAGAACCCGGCGACGGAAAAAACCGAGAGCAGGATGACCGCCAGAACAAGAAGTGGCACGCCGCCCGCATTAAGCCAGGACATCCAACTGCCGAGTAACCCCGCCTCGGCATCGCCGGGCGCGTGGTAACTGAAGTTGTCGTCAAGCAGTCCCGAAGCCGATACACCAAGAAGAACCGAGACGAGTTCGACGATGCCGAGGCCGAAGACCGTCAGCAAGGCGATCCAGAAGGGAGCAGTGCCTGGCTGGACAATGCTCTCCATCAGCGCTGCCCCTCACGAAATGCCTTGAGCCGTGCTTCGATGGCGCTCTGGCGCTGCATCCGGCCGAGTTCTTCAACCTCCGCCGTTCCGTTATTGGGCTTGGCGGGGGTGCCGGTTACTCTTTCGATAGCGTCGAGCGCGTCAGCCAGACGGCGGTCGTTGCGCTGGGACGGGGTCGTATCGGTTGCCGGTGCGATGCGTTCGGCGCGCTTGGCGTCCTCAAGCCGCTTTTGCGCATCCGCCTTTGCGGAGGCGATGCTGCGCAATGTGGTTTCCGCCTCGGCAATTTCGGCAGCGTTCTCGAGAATCGCCTTGTTCAGCGCTTCCCGCTGCGCTTCCAGATCGATCTGCAGCCCGGTTGCCGCGCGGGCCAAATCCTCGCGGCCGTTTTCAAGTCCGATCCTGATCTTGTCGTCGAGGTCGCGAATTTCTTCGTCGAGATCGGCGGCCTTGGCTTTCAGGCGATGGCCGGCTGCGACCGCCACGCCAAGCGCGGATCGGGCCTCATCGGCGATCTGAGCGATTTCCCGCACCGCCTGCTGCGCTACTGCGACCGGATTGGACGCCTCCGCCGCATCGACAGCGTTGTTCATGACACCGGCGATGACACGCCCGAGTCGCCCAAGAATACCTTCATTGTTCATCGAAGCCTCCCTGTTTGGTTGAAAGCCGGTTTTTATTCCGGCATGGATGCTGATGGTTTCGCCCTCGAACACGAGGCGCGCTTCTGAAAAGTCATTCCAGCCGTCGTGATAGCCACGGACGGTATAGGGCACCACGACGCGGCCCGAGAGGGTGGCGATGCTCACCGTATCCGGCCCCTTGACCGAAAAGAGCTTGCTGTCGAGCGGAATGTCCCGCACCGGCTCTTGCGGATCGCGCTGGCTATGGTCGCGCAGAGCCAGCGTCACCATGCGGGAAGGAAGGCTGGTCTTGACCCTGATCTCTTCATAAGCTGCGGCATGCAGGGCTACGAGATTGGCGCCTTCAGTCCGGTCAAGGATCGCCATCGCCCGCCGATAGGCAAGGAGCGTCTCTTCGAGAGACGAGCGGTTCCCCTCCGAGAGATTCAGTGCCAGGACAACGTTGGACAAAAGTTTAGTGCTCATGCGAAATATATAAAGCACTTCATTTGTGCTTTCAAGATGTGGCCCATGCGAAACGAGAGGTTGGTTCATGAAAAAAGCAATCCTATTCGACTGCGAGTTCCTCTGCCTGGAAGGTTCCCAGCGCAGGTTCTGGTGTGCGGCTCATGATCCCGATCCGGTCATTGCGCAGATTGGCGCCGTCAGGCTTGGGCTGGAGGGCGATTTTCCGTTTCTGGGGACCTATAAGGCCTATATATGTCCGGTCGACCGTCATGGCGGAAGATATGCGATCGATCCATTCTTCACCGGGCTGACGGGTATCACCGGGGAGATCATCGAAGCGGAAGGCGTGCCCTTGCAGGAGGCTCTTTCAAGCTTCGACAGTTTCACGGAAGGTGCCCAATGCTGGTCATGGGGCAAGGACGAGCTGAATATGGTGGCGATCAGCTGTTATGTCGCCGGCATCCAGCCGCCCATCCCTGCCGGGCGTTTCGACAATGCCGTCAAACTTCTGCTTGCAGCGGGAATGCCGGTGGAGGACCTGGCAAAAACGCCGAGCAACAGGCTGGCCGATCATTACGGCGTCGAGCATCCGCCATTGCAGGGGCATGATGCGCTCGATGATGCGCTTTCGGTTTCCTATACGCTGCAACATCTCCTGAGGGGCGGAAAACTGACGCCGGAAGTGTTCGGCGTTTAGCCGGTGTCAGGTGGGATTGCGTCACGATCCCGGCCGATGTTCGCGAAAGGCGGCGGCGAGCGTGCGCAAGGCTTCCCGGGATCTGCTGTCCGTTAGGGTTGAGAACATGATGATTTCCGTGGAGGGCAGGGGCGGCAGGCCAAAACGCTGGCTGACCTCCACCGTGCCGGGCGGTGCAAGGCGGGAGGAAAAGGCGGAAACCGCAAGCCCGGCCGAGACGGCGGCGGTCACCATCGACGATGTGCCGCCAAGAAACACCTCCGTCCACGCAATCGCAGCCGCGTCGAGGGCGCGGGTGGCGATGTCACGCACGCCACAGGCGGGCGAGAGTGCCGCCAGCCGCAGCGGTTCACCCTGACGGTGTTCGAATTGCGGGGTTGCATACCAGCCGAAATGTTCCGGCCCGAGCACCTCGCCGTCGCGCCGGTCGTCCTCGCGCCGGATGATTGCCGCATCGATCTCCCCACGGTCGAAGGCATCAAGCAGGGATCGGGAATGATCCATGCGGACTTCGATCGTAAGTCCGGGGTCGTGGTCGTTGAGGCGTGCAAGCAGGGTCGGAACCTCCGGTCCCGCCACATGGGCGGCAATGCCAAGGCCGAAGCGGCGGCGCGGGGAGGAAAGACCCGCCAGCGCCCGGTCATGCGCGGCGAGAAACTCGCGGGCAGGCGCCAGAAACACCGCGCCCTGCGCTGAAAGCCGCACTGAGCGCGGTGTGCGTTCGAGCAGCCGCTGGCCGAGCCTGTCTTCCAGCCGCTTGAGCTTGACGCTGATGGCGCCCTGGGTGGTGCCGAGCGCTTCGGCAGCGCGGGTGAAGCTCTGCATATCGGCGATGGTGACGAAGGCTTCGACGGCCTCCACATCCAGCGTGCTCATATCGATTATTCCAATTTGTTGTCTCTGAAATAGCCAATCATCCAATTCAGTTATGGTCAAGCTTTGTCTAGCGTGTCTCCTCCACAGATCGGTTTTCGCAATGGCGAACCGACCCATGAAAGGCTGAAGAATGACCCTTGCCGTTGCCGCACCAGCAAGCAGCAGAAGCGCCATGGCGCTTGCTGCCGTTTGTCTCTCCGCCCTGATGTTCGGACTGGAAATTTCCAGCGTTCCGGCGATCCTGCCAACACTCGAACAGGTGCTGCATGCGGATTTCCGCCAGCTTCAGTGGATCATGAACGCCTATACCATCGGCGTGACGATGGTGCTGATGGCGACGGGCGCGCTGGCAGATCGCTTCGGCCGCAAACGTGTCTTTATCGCCAGCATCGTCGCTTTCGCGCTGTCCTCTCTGGCCTGCGGAATGACGGAAAACGTCTCGGTGCTGATCGGCGCCCGTTTCCTTCAGGGGCTGAGCGGCGGGGCGATGCTGGTGTGCCAGATCGCCATCCTGTCGCATCAGTTTCGCACGGCCCGCGAACGCAGCATGGCGTTCGGCTGGTGGGGCATCGTCTCGGGCGTGGGGCTGGGCTTCGGCCCGATCATCGGCGGCGCCATCGTTGCGCTGTGGAGCTGGGAATGGGTGTTCCTCGTTCACGTCGTGCTTGGCGCGGGAACATGGCTGCTTGCCGCGGGTGGCGTCGGAGAATCGCGCGATCCGGAAGCGGCGCGTCTCGATCTTGCGGGCATGGTCACCCTTTCGGCCGCCGTTTTTTGCCTTGCCTTTTTCATCACGCAGGGACCTGCGCTCGGTTTTGTGAGCCCGGCGGCGCTTCTGATCCTCGGTGTCGCGGCTGCGAGCTTCATTGCCTTCGTGATTGCTGAAAAACTTAGTTCAAGACCGATGTTCGACTTCTCCGTGTTTCGCATCCGGCCTTTTTCCGGAGCGATCATCGGTTCGGCGGCGATGAATATCAGCTTCTGGCCGTTCATGATCTACCTGCCGATCTGGTTTCAGGCGGGCCTCGGTTATGACAGCGTCACTGCCGGCCTCGGCCTGCTTGCCTATACGCTGCCGGCGCTGGTGATGCCGCCGCTGGCGGAGCGCCTGTCGCTGCGCTATCAGCCGCGCCTCGTCATTCCGGCCGGGCTGTTCACCATCGGCCTCGGTTTCATGCTGATGAAGCTTGGAAGCGGCATCGAAAATGCGAGCTGGCTCACCATGCTGCCCGGCTGCATCCTCGCCGGTATCGGGCTCGGGCTGACCAATACGCCTGTTACCAACACCACCACGGGTGCGGTTTCCGCCGCCCGTTCCGGCATGGCCTCGGGCATCGACATGAGCGCACGGATGATTTCGCTCGCCATCAACATCCCGATCATGGGCTTTATTCTGGTCGAGGGCGTCCGGGCTTCGCTTCGGGCGAACCTGCCGCCCGGTGCGGATGTGCATGAATTGCAGTCGCTGGCGGAAAAGATCGCGGCGGGAACTGCCGGCGCCTCGGCGCAGGGCGTTTCGGAAGAACTTGTCCATCGGGCGCTTGCGGATGGGTTTGGCCTCGTCATGCTCTATGCTGGCATCAGTGTCTGGCTGCTCGCCGCCATCAGCTTCATGATCTTCGGCCCGGCGCGAAAGCCTGTTCAAGGTTAGGGCGACGGCCGCAAAGGGAAGGCTATTTCCTTCGCCCCAGCAGGACCATGAGCAGCGGCGCGCCGACGAGAGCGGAAACCAGACCGGCGGGCAATTGGTAGGGAAAGGCTGCCATTCGCCCCACCCAGTCGGCAAGCACCATCAGGCAACCGGCGGCGAGTGCTGCGGCGATGAGATGCGGGCCGGCGCGCCGAAATCCGATTTCACGGGCAAGGTGCGGCCCCATCAGTCCGGCAAAACTCAAGGGGCCGATGATGAGCGTCGCCGCCGCCGTCATGGCGGCCGCGAGAATGAACAGTGCGGCCCGTGCCGACGGAACATGGACGCCGAGTTCCCGCGCTGCACCCGCGCCGAGCGGCAGCAGGGTAAGCCAGCGATGCGCCAGAATGGCCGTGGTTGCGAAAACCACCGCGCAGAGGGCTGCGATCCGGGCGGTGAAACCATCGACGAGATAGGTCGAGCCTCCCATCCAGCGAATGATCATCATGGCGCGCGGGTCGCCGCCAGCCGCCAGCACGCCGATCACCGCGTCAAGCATGGCCGTCAGCACCACGCCGGTCAGAAGAACCCGCTCGGGCGTGAAACCGGACCTGAGGCCGAGCGACAGGATGGCGAAAAGAACCGCGGCGGCGCCGGCGCTCGCAAAACCCAGTTGCAGCATCGGCCCGGAAGCGGTGAAGGCGAAAAGCGCGACGGCCATGCCCAGCGTCGCACCGGCTGAAACGCCAATCACTTCCGGACTTGCTATCTCGTTGCCGGTCAGGCGCTGGAGAATGGCGCCGGCTGCACCAAGCAGGCTCCCGGCTGCGAAGGCCGCGACGACCCGCGGCCAGCGATAGGGCAGAATTTCGCTCCATTCACCGACGGGCAGCAAACCCCAGCTTCCATCCGGCGCACGGCCGAAAAGAATGGCGGCCGTTACGCCCGCAACCAGCAGGCCAACGAAAGACAGGACCAAGATGGGGGAGACGCGACGCTGTTTAACGATGCCCGGCGGCGGAGCGGGCAATTCCCTCTGCATGGCTTTCAGGCGGGGCAGCAGAAACAGCACCAACGGCGCGCCGAACAGGGCCGTCATGGCGCCGGTCGGTATCAGCCCGCCGGTGATATCCGAAAGGCGTTTGACGATTTCATCCGTCAGAAGCAGCAGCCCTGCGCCGATGAGCGGAGACCAGAGGATTTGCTGGGCGATGCGGCGGGCACCCGCAAGCCGTGCTATGGCGGGCGCGACAAGGCCGACGAAGCCGATGACGCCGACGGCGCTGGTGACAAGCGCGGCCAAGGAGACCGCGATCGATACCGCAAGAACCCGCAGCCGCACGACGGAAAGGCCGAGCGCTCCGGCGCTGATATCCCCCAGTTCCATCAGCGATAAAGGCCGCATGATCAGCCCGGCAAGCGCGGTCAGGACCAGAATTTTCGGAAAGAGGGTGATGGGAACGGCCCAGCTTTGCAAAGACAGCGACCCCGCACCCCAGATGAACAGGCCGCTCAGATACCGTTCGTTGAGAAGGACGAGAATGGCCGAGGCGGCGGCGCACCAGATGCCGATCATCAGACCGGCGAGGACGAGCGAGAGCGGTGAAAATCCGCGTCTTGCGCCGATGGAAAACACTGCAACGGCGGCCAATGCGCTGCCTGCCATCGCCACCACATCGCGACTGATGCCTTCCAGAGTGGGAAAGGCGAACATGGTTGCGGCAACGGCAAGATTGGCGCCCGCTGAAATGCCGAGCGTCGAGGGCGAGGCGAGGGGGTTGCGCAAGGCCTGCTGCAACAATGCGCCGGCCAGCGCCAGCGCAGCACCCGCCAGAAGCGCCGTCACCATGCGCGGCAGGGTGGAATAGAGCAGCATGAGCCGCTCAACATCATATTGCGCACTATCGCCGCTCAATCGATGCAGATCCGGCCAGATATCGCTGACGGCAAAGATGGCGCCGAGGAGGAAGAGGCTGGCGGCAACACCGGCGGGGGTGAGGAGGCGCAGGAGGACCGGCGGCATCACGCGTGGCTTTCCAGATGCTCGGTCACCAGACGGGCAAACCGCATGGCTTCCTGCACCATGCCGAACATCAGCACGCCGGGAAGGGTGGAGACCCGGCCCGCCCGGACGAAGGGCAGATTGCTCCAGAGCGGGCTTTGATCGAGCCGCGAGAGAATGTCGGGCGGCGTCAGCGGTTCGAAGGCGATGAGCCGGGCATCCGCCGAAAGGATGGCCAGCGCCTCCAGCGCAATGGTTTCGAACCCCCAATAATTGGTCTTTCCCGGCCAGGCATTGGCCAGACCGATCTTTTCCATGGCGCCCTGATAAAGACCGGGGCCGCCATAGACCCGCGCATGGCGCTCATCCATGAAATTGATGACGGCGACCGGCGGCGGCCGCAATTTTTCAAGCCGACGACGGCAATCGGCAAAGCAGGCTTCGGCCCGTGAGAGGAAATCCTCTCCACGTTGTTCCCTGCCAAGGGCCGCGGCAAGCTTGCGGGTCGCGGCGTAGGACGCCGTCAGGGCGTCGCTTTCCGGTGTATAGATGGGAAATTCCATCACCGGAGCGATCGACTGTAATTTCGGGGTAAGCGAGGCAAGGAAAGGCGTTGACAGGATGACGTCGGGCTTCAGCCTCACCAGCACTTCGAAATTGATTTCGGCGGTCAAGCCGAGGTCGGCCACGCCTTCCGGCATGGCAGGCTCCACCATCCATGTGTCCCAGTCCGCGCGTGCGGCGATGGCCGCCGGCGCGGTGCCGAGCGCGAGCAGGGTGGAAGCAAGCCCGTAATCGAGCGAGACGATGCCACCCTTCGGCATCGCCGCTTTCGCCACGCTCTGCCATGGCAGGGTCAGCGCTGCGGCCATCAGCAGCCGGCGAGTGGGCGAATGGTCAGGCATCATGCGTGTCCCGGTTTTGTCCGCAGGGCAGAGGACAGCTTGCGCCGCATCCGCCAATGGTGGGGATCATGTATCGCAGGCAGCAAACGCGCCTGTTGCCTTTAACCACCATGCCGGACATGGGATTGCGGCTGCCATCCGGCCACAGGGCATCGTCGATAACCGCCCGGCAGGCGCGTGCGAGCGCCGGATCGGCCTGCTCCTCGATTTCCCCGATGATCCACGACAGATAGACGGCGGCATTGTTCCACAGCAATTTCGGGGCAAGTTTCGCAGCCCTGGCGATGGAGGGGATGAGTGCGGCGAGGTGATCGCGCAAGAGCCCATGCAGATCTTCGGGCGCGGATGCCTTGCCGGCCTGATCGCCGGCGTGGGGGAGCAGGAATGCGACCGGCAGGGCGTTTTCCGGATCGATGATCACGCTCAGATCGCCGAGAGCCAGGGGCAGGCGGCGGCCGTGAACGAGGCGGCAGACGGTGGGCGTGATGGTCAGCAGGCTGAAATAATAAAGTGTCCAGAGCGATGCCGCGGCTCTCGGGTCGGCGTCCGGATGGGCGGCGTTGTGGCGGGTCATCAAGCCGCAAAAAACATCTTCGCAGGCAAGCTGCCGGCAGGGCAGAACCTCTGCACCGTAGGGCGGTGCAAGCAGGAACTTGTCGGTGCAATAGCCGAAAGAGCCGACGGACGCGAAGTCCGGCAGCCCTTCATGCGCCGATTGCAGGCAGGGCGCCATGGTCTTCGCCATGCGCCCCGCCACCGGGTTGCCGCCTGCGGTCGCCACGGTTACCAGCGATATTTCAGGGACGCCGTGATGTTCCTGCCCTGTCCGAGATAGCAATAACCGTCCGTGCAGGCGACATTGCGGTCGTCGGCGATGTTGCGGACGTTGAAGGACGCGACGAGGCCGTCATAGTCCTTGTCGAGCGCGCCGAAATCGTAGGAAAGAGCGGCGTCGAGATAGATGGCGGCATCGTTCTTCGCGATGTTTTTGGTGCTGGTATAGCTTTCACCGACATAGCGCAGGCCTGCTCCGGCCGAGAGGCCATGGAGAGGCGTATCTTCCTGGAAGGTATAGTTCGCCCAGAGAGAGGCCACATGGGTCGGCACCGAGGAAGGTGTATTGCCGGCATCGTCGCCCGCCGTGATCCTGGAGTGGGTGTAGCTATAGGCGGCGATCACATCCCAGCCGGTGGCGATATTGGCCTTCGCCTCCAGTTCGAAGCCCTTGTTGGTCACCTCGCCGAGCGAGCGGAATATCAGGCCGGCGGGATCGATCGCCACGGGCTTGTTCTTTTCCGCCAGATGATAGGCGACCGCCGAAAGCATGATGTCGGTTCCGGGCGGCTGATACTTCACGCCCAGTTCGAACTGTTCGCCTTCGGTGGGCTTCAGCGTTTCGCCGGTGGCGGAAAGCTTGGTAACCGGATCGAAGGAGGTGGCATAGCTGAAGAAGGGCGAAACGCCGTTGTCAAAGGCATAGAGTGCGCCTGCCTGAACGGTGAAGGCGTCCTTCTGCACGTCTTCCGTCACCGGTCCCTGCCGGGTCTGGTCCACCCAGGTCTGCCGTCCGCCGAGGGTGAAACGCCATTTGTCCAGTTCCATCTGGTCGAGGGCGTAAAGCCCGACCTGCCGCAGATCGGCTTCCGACTGATAGGCGCTGTAGGCGGGTGTCGGCCCGGAGAAACCGTAGCGCGGATTGGCGATATCGAAGTCGAAGGCGGAGCCGCCGGATGCATAACCATAGGCGAATGAAGACTTCACATTGCTGTAGTCGAGGCCGGTCAGCAGCGTATGGGAAACGGGGCCGGTGTCGAAGCTCCATTCAAGCTGATTGTCGGCCTGGAAGGCCTTCATGTCGTCGCGGATCGCCCAGGGATCGCGATGGGCAACCGTACCGGTCCAGCTCGATACGCCGAGATAACGGCTGCGCAGATCCATATGGGAATAACGCAGATTCTGCCTGAAGGTCAGGGTATCGTTGAATTCGTGCTCGAAATTATAGCCCACCTGCTGCTGGCGGATTTTCTGGTAGTCGTAGTCGGGATCGCTTCCACGCAGCCGCAGGACATTGCCGGCGGGATCGGTCAGTGCTGCGACCGAAGCGTCGGTTTCGGTGGACTGGATGAGCCCGTAAACGGTGAGGCTGGTCTGGTCGGACGGCTTCCAGGTAAAGGACGGCTGAAGGAAATAACGGTCGTCGGCAATATCGAAATTGGTGTCGCCGGCGCGCGCCAGTCCGACCACGCGGTATGACAATGTACCGTCAGCGTCTATCGTGTCGCCGATATCGAAGGCGGCCTGCTTGCGGGTTTCCGTGCCGTAAAGCGCCTCGACCTCGCGAATGCGCGTGCCGTTTGCGAGTTTCGACGTCTTGTTGACGATGCCGGCGGGCGTGCCTGCGCCATAGAGCACCGAGATCGGGCCACGGACGATTTCCACACGCTCCAGCGAATAGGGATCGGTGCGGAACATGCCGTAGTTCAAATAGGGCTGACGCAGCCCGTCCTTGTAGTCGCCCATGGTGGTGGCGTCGTAACCGCGAATATAGATCTGGTCGAAGCGCGGATCGAAGCCGGCGGCGGTGCCGGTGGTGACGCCGGCGGAGTAGCGCACGGCCTCGATGATGTCCTGCACGCCGCGCTGCTGCATTTCCTTTTTGGTGACGACCGCAACCGAGCGGGGCGTCTCGATGAGCGGCGTATCGAGCTTGGTGGCGCCGGAGCTGTTCTTGGCCGCCACGGTTGCGTTGTCACCGCCGCCCCTGTTGCCTGTCAGTTCGATGGGCTGGAGCAGGGTGGAGCCCGCAACCGGCGCTGCGGCGGCGCCAGGATTGCTGAGCCGCACGGTGTTGGCGCTGGTGAAGGTGTAGGAAAGGCCGGTTCCGGCAAGCAGGCGCGTGAGGGCATCCTTGCGGCTGAATGCGCCCGTGACACCCGCCGTCCTCACCGTCGCCGGAATTTCGCCGTTGAACACGACATCGACGCCGGTGATGGAGGAATAACGCACCAGCGCGCTCGAGAGCGGCTGCGGCGCGATTGAAAATTGCAGCGCGCTTGCCTGCGCCGCCGTCTGTGCGGCCGCCGGCAGAGGGCCGGTCAGGGCAAGGCCGGCGACGGTGGCGAGAAGCAGGATACGAAATGATCCGGTTGCTGAATGACGGTTGCTGAAATGATTTTTACGCTTAGACACGGTAATATACCTTCCCCTGCTCCTGTTGCCGCAATGACGGCCTCAAAACACGAGTACGATTCCGTTTGCGCAAAACCTCGGTCCCCGGACAAAATTTTTTAAGCGCCTGTGCAGGCAATGCCCCTGGAGCGTTTTCGCATTTCCGGACGGAGAACCGCGCGCCGCTTTTCCTTGAAATGCTCTAGCGCTGGCGGATGACCGACAGCCAGGGGGAGTAATCGGTGACCGTGACGGGCAGGCCCTCTTCGAGGATTTGCCCGATTTTTTCCCGGCGTCTGACATCGACGATCATCGTCACCGGCTGTCTGCCGAGCGCATCGCCCAGAACGATCATGCGGCCGCGACGCCATTGCTCCAGTCGCGCGACGACCTCTTTGAGGGGCGTCGAGATGAAGACCAGCTTGCCCTGCCGCCAGGCAAGCCGCGTTTCGATATCGGTTGCTTCGGGTCGCGAGAGAACACCGTCGCGGTAGGAGATGCTGTAACCGGCCTCCACCGCCTGCCGCGACTGTCTGGCGGCGACCTCGACGGCATGTTCGGCCACCGAAACCGAGACGGAGGAACCCGCGCGACAGACGGAAAAGGCGGTGCCGAGCGCCGTGGTCACCAGGTCTTCCGTAATGACGGAAAATGGCCGGTTCCGATCCGGCGCGACCCGGAAGAACGCCTCACCCGACAGCAGCGTGATCTGCCGCCGCTGCGGGGTGAAATTCACGGAAATGGCGCTCGATGTGGAAAGCTCGACGGTCGAACCGTCGGAAAGTGCGATGCTGCGGGTCTCGCCAATCGCGGTTTCATAGTCACCGGCCGGGCGCGTCGCCTGCCACGCTGCGGCTCCGACGCCACCGATCAGCAGAAGTCCCGCCGCGCCGTTTTTCAGCAACCGACGGCGGCCAAGCGGCTGCGCCTGTGCAAGCTGCGGCGCCATGCCGGCACCGAGCCATATGCGCTCGATATCGGCATAGGCGCGTGCATGCCGCTCATCCGCCTCGATCCAGCGCCGGAATTCGCTTTCGTCGGCTGCGGTTGCGCCGGGCTCCAGAAAATGCGCAAACCAGCTTGCCGCCGCATGCGCTATTGCGGCTTCGTCACCTTGGGCTGCGGTTTCGCGGCCGGCCGGCGTCTCCGCGCTCGCATCCTTGCCCGCGGCCACCTTCATCTCTCGCCCGGCGGCGTCATGCCGGTCTTCAGCTTTTCAAGAGCGGTGACCATATGGCCGAAAGCGGTTTTCGGCGAAATATGCAGCCGCTGGCCGATTTCCACAAAGGTCAGGCCTTCGATGCGCGAAAGCAGGAACACGTCCCGGCATCGCGGCGGCAGGGCATCGACGAGCATTTGCAGGCGTTCCAGCTCCTGCCGCCCGATCATGCAGGTTTCCTGCGTAGGCGAGGGATCGGCGACGAAAGCAAGATGTTCGATGCCGGTAAAGACCGGGGCGATACGCTTGCGCCGCTCATGGTCTATGGCAAGGTTTCTGCCGGTGATGATGACATAACCGCAAAGATCGCCCGTGAGGCCAAGCAGCTTCCGCCGCTCCCACAATCGCAGGAACGTGTCCTGCACGAGATCGAAGGTAGTCGCGTGGCAACGCACGCGGTGATAGATCGCCGCGGCAAGCTTGCTCTTCACATTCAAAAACGCGTCCAGAAGATCCGGGCTGTCAATTTGCTGCATGGTCTCTGGATAACACCGGCCATCCGCGCGCAGCAAGACGGCCGAGCCGATAAAGATGATTTTTTTTATCATATTTATCGGCTGTAACTTTCACACCACGATACGGTGCGAAAATATGGGTATGGATGGAGCCTCCCGACCCTTCCCCGCAAGACTTTCTCCGCGATGTCCCTAGGCGCTTTCGGTTGCCTTATCCTCGCGGAAGTGTTTGCCGAGGTTGAAAAAGGACAATTTCATGTGGCTGCGCTTGTCTCTCCCCTCAAGGCTGGAGAATGGCACTTTGAAACCGAATGTCTTGTCCGGTTCGCCGGAGCGTTCCCGCCAGAAGGCATCGATGTCTGAAACCATCATTTTTTGCCGCCGGGCGCGACGGTAGCGGATGGGGTGTCTGGAATGGGCGACAGCGAAGTAGCTGAGCGCACCCTCGCAGGCGAGACCTTGCAGAACCATCAGCGTTGCTTCCTTGGGGCGAAGTCCCGAGAGATCGCGCGTCACTGACACCATTTGCTCTTTTGCGGCGCGCGGACCCTGCATGCCTCCGACGACAATCGTGTGGTGCTGCGTTTCGCATCCTTCCAGAAAAGTAAAAGTCGCCGTCCACAAAACGGCGTTGTCATGGTCGCGCACGAGCCTGACAGCCAAAGCGCCCTCGTGCCGGCCGCCGCAACGGTCCGCCAACGCCAGGATGCATCGATATTCATCGTTCCGGCCGCGAACGGTGCCCATGTCCATGGTTTTTCCCGTCCACAGCCCGGCCATGGTGCCCCTGGGAAAATGCCGGTCCGCAATTGCGAAATTGTCCATGAGAAAAGCCAGCCGTCTCTTCCGGGAAACTTTATTGATCAGGAATTTCGACAGGGGTTTTTGGAGAAGGTCGTCATGCGGGAGCGGTAATTCTCGCTCCGCTGAAAACCCGGCCAGAAACCACCACCATCGAAAGGTGACCAATGGATTGGCTGCAAAACGCATCCAGAAAAGGACGGCGCGCTTCCAGTGGGCACGTCCGGCAAAGGTCATAATTCTCCGGAACAGCAAAAAATGGGGTGTTTCCGAAACCGTCTGGACCACCTCATCGGTGACCGGGCGTTTCTCTGCCAGAACGGCAGCATCTTGAATGCGCGACATACATGGGCTTCCGGCAGAACATGAGCGTTCAGCCGGGGCATGCGCCGGAATTGTCGAGATTCTGTCGAGAAACAGCCTGTCTTCCATGAAGACCGGTTCGTTGCCGCAACGGGTTGCCCGCGGAAATCTTTCAGGGGGTTTGCGCGAAGAGAACCGTCACGATGGTTCCGCCGTCTGGTCGCGTCTTTATCTGCAGATCGCTGTCATGCGCCCGTGCGATCGCGCGGGCAATCGACAGGCCGAGCCCCGTGCCACCGGTTTTGCGCGCGCGTGACGGTTCCATCCGCCAGAAGAGTTCGATGCCGTGCGCCTCGACGCCGGGGGGAAAGCCCGGTCCCTTATCCTCGATCGTGACGAAGGGACGCCCATCCTGAAGCCCGGTCGAACAGCGCAGAAACTTGCCACTCGCCGCGTAGCGGCGCACATTGTCCATCAGGATCAGCAGCAACTGCCGAAGGCGTTGGCGGTCGCCGCAAATGGGAGCGGGCTCCAGCGACATATCGATATCGATGCCGGCCTCATCCATCAGCGGCCGCGCTGCTTCAGCCACGGCCGCGCATTCGGCGGCAAGATCAAGCGGCTGGGTGTCTTTGACGAGGCTGTTGGTTTCCGCCAGGGAAAGTGTGCGCAAATCATCGACAAGACGCGCCAGCCCTTCCACATGGACGATGAGGTGGCGAATGGCTTGCTTGTCGAGGGGAAAGACATCGTCCGCGATGCCGTGCAAACGGCCCTGCAGGATCGTAAGCGGGGTGCGCAATTCGTGGGCCACCGCCATCGTGTTGAACTTCAGCCGGCGCTCCATCATCTGAAGCTCCCGCGTCAGACTCTCGAAACTGTCGACCAGAAATGCGACTTCGGCGATGGGGTTCGCCTTGATCTTTGCGCCTCCGCTGAAATCGCCGGTCGCCATGCGCCGCGCAGCGTCTGCAAGTTCGCCGAGAGGTGCCGCAATGCGCCGCGAGATGAAGTAACCGAGCAGGCTGCACAGAAGGACACCGAGCAATCCGAAGAGGAATACCGATTTGATAAGCTCGTTATCCGCCTCGTCTTCCAGGCCCGGCAAAACCTCGATAAGGGCCTCAAGCTGGCGCTGATCCGGCATCACGCCCCGGTCGATATCCGAGAAGGCCTTGGAGGCATCGGGCGAAAGCTGGGCGATGATGCGCTCTTCAATATTGTCCGCATACCAGGAGACGCCGAAATAGACCAACGCGACGGCAAAGATCAGCATCGTGGTGATCGTGATCGCCGTCATCGTGCGCAGGCGCAGTCGCCAGAGTTTCATGGTTTCTGCTCCCCGGCCAGCCGATAACCGACGCTGCGCACCGAGACCAGATAACCGCAGGCGCCATGATCCGCCAGTTTCTTGCGCAGATTGGCGATGTGCGTGTCGATGGTGCGCGCCAGCGCATCGCTTTCCGGCAGGCAGGCATCCAGAATATCGGCGCGCTGAAAGGCGTGGGTGGGGCGGCGCGTCATATGGGCGAGTATCCTGAACTCGCTCAGCGTCAGGGGCAGAACGGTCCGTCTCCCATCGCCGCAAATGGCCGCGACATAGGCTTCGGTGTCCACTTCGATGGCCCCGAAGCGCAAGACCCCACCGGCGGCCGGCTGTCGCGTGCGTTTCAGCACGGCATTCACCCGCGCGATCAATTCGTGGGGATTGAAAGGTTTGACGATGTAATCGTCAGCGCCGAGGCGAAGGCCGGTCAGCTTGTCCATATCCTCCGCAAGGGAGGTGACCATGATGACAGGCGTATCCCGTTCCCGTCGGATGCGGTTCAGTACCTCGATGCCATCGAACTTCGGCAGGCGAATGTCGAGGAGAACCAGATCCGGTCTCAACATGGAGAAATGCGTCAGCGCTATTTCTCCGTCGCTCGCCCTGACGGTTCTATATCCTTCGCGAATGAGATAGGCGTCAAGAATTTGAATAATATCGGGGTCGTCTTCGACGATCAGAATAAGCCCTTTGTCCATACTCGATCCGCAAATCTGCTTCTGTAAGCCTTAGTAACGCCGGGACGCTAAGCGGATGCGAAACATCGGGCAAGAGCCTCCATCCCCGAATAAACACTGTCAGTGCCGCTTTCCTTGCAGTCTTGTCTCTTTCTCCGCAAAGCCTTGACATTTCTGCGGAAGAGAACTGGCCATGCACCAGCCTCTCGCCAGTAAAACCGACCGGAAAAAGCGGAATTGGACCCAGAGGTCGAAATTTCGCGCAGGCGCCATCCATGTCGCCCGTCAGGCTTTTTTGCGTGCCTCCGGCAGTTCCTCCCTGCTGGCTCTTCTGGTCGCTCTTGCGATGATGATCGTCTTCACGATCAGGTCGGATATCGATCTTGAGGTGAGCCGGCAATTCTGGACGGACCGTTTCCACCTTGGCGAGGATGAGTTCCTCGTTTCCGTCCGAGATCTGAACCGCATGCTTCCGCCGGTTCTATTGTCCGGGCTGGTGTGCATGCTTGTCCTCATGCCATTTTCGGGCGGCCTGCCCCGGGTTTTTCCACCGCACAAGCTGCTGCTTATTGGCGTCTTTTTTGCTCTGGGACCGGGCGCCTCGGTTCATATACTGAAAAACGCGTTTGGCAGGGCAAGACCGCGCCATCTTGGCGAGTTCGGGGGAGACCTGTTGTTTACACCGGTTCTTTCCCTTGACGGTGGCTGCGCCCGAAATTGCTCTTTTCCTTCCGGTGAAAGCGCTTCCGCAGCCGCCCTTCTGGCCTTCACCATTCTTCTGCCAGAGAAATTTCGCCTGATCGGCATCGCGATACTGGCGCCATTTATCGTGATTGTCTCCCTGAACAGGGTGGCAATGGGCGCTCACTTTCTCTCCGATGTCCTGATTGCATGGCCCTTGATGCTCGCGGTGTTCCTTCTGCTCCAGCGGCCGTTCATGAACAACCGACAGGCGATAGACGCCGCCTTCTCTCGCAAGGTCGACGGGACGCGGCCCGCCACGGAAGCAAGGCCATTTGCGGAACAATAAGGCCGAGGGGGGGATCTCCTCCGCCAATATCAAAAGGGCAGCGGAAAACCGCTGCCCCTGCTGTTTCTTGCCGAGCGACCGGAGGCCTTATTTCACCTGGGCGACGACCAGTTTGCCGTCGGCGCGTTCGGCGACGAACTCGATATTGGCGCCTTCCTTGAGCTTGGCGAGGATCGCATCGTCCTTGACGCGGAACACCATCGTCATGGCCGGCATGTCGAGGTTCTTCAGTTCTTCATGGATGATGGTGACCTTCTTGGCTGCGGCATCGACCTTCTTTACCGTTCCCTTGGTGAATTCCTCTGCGAATGCACTGAGGGGAGCGGTGAGCAGGAGTGCTGCTGCAACGGTGATTTTAACGATGGTCTTCATGGTCAGATTCCTTTGTTGCCGGGTTACTTTGCAGAAACTTTGAGATCGCCGCGCATGCCGGCCTCGTAATGTCCGGGTTTCAGGCAGGCGAATTCGAACATGCCGTCATTGGTGAATTTCCAGATGATTTCGCCGCTTTCGCCGGGCGCGAGGCTGATCGCGTTCGGATTATCGTGCTCCATCTCCGGAGCCTTCTCCATGGCGGCCTTGTGCTCCAGATTGGCCTTCTGTTCGTCGAGAATGAATTCATGGTCCAGTTCGCCGACATTCTTCACGACAAAGCGAACCGTCTTGCCTTTCTTGAAGTCGAATTTGGCGGGCGTGAACACCATCTTGCCGTCAGGCGTTTCCTTCATCGTCACCTGAATGGTCTGGGTCACCTTGGCCTTGTCGCCCGGTTCGCCGATTGCCATCGCCTCATGGCCGCCGCCGTGGGTGCCCGATGCAAGGGCGGGCGTGGCGAGAGCGGCAAGAAGCAGTGCAAGTTTCAGTTTGGTCATTCCATATTTCCTTGATTTTGGTGGGGGTTCATGTGGGGTTGGGTCTGCGCGATCAGCCGTGTTTCATCGGTTTCGGCGTGATCTGCGTTTTGGGGTCATTGGTCTTGGTCGTATCCGGCAACTCACCGGTCCATTCCCAGGCCTGGGTTCCGGGCGGGTTTTCGTACCAGCCGGGATCTGAGTAATCGCCCGCGGAGATGCCTTCGCGGACCTTCACCACGGAGAACATGCCGCCCATCTCGATGGGGCCGTGCGGACCCCAACCCGTCATCATGGGGACGGTATTCTCGGGGATTTCCATTTCCATCGCGCCCATATCGGCCATGCCGGCAGTACCCATCGGCATATATTCCGGCCGCACCTTGCGGATTTTCTCTGCGACGGTCTTCTTGTCGACGCCGATGAAGGTCGGGACGTCATGTCCCATCGCATTCATCGTATGGTGCGACTTGTGGCAATGGATCGCCCAGTCGCCGACATATTTGGCGTCGAATTCATAGGCCCGCATCGCACCCACGGGGATATCGATGCTCACCTCCGGCCAGCGCGCCTCGGGCCGCACCCAGCCGCCGTCCGTGCAGGTCACCTCGAAATCGTAACCATGCATGTGGATCGGATGGTTGGTCATGGTCAGGTTGCCGACGCGCACGCGCACCCGGTCGTCCTTGGAAACCACCAGTGGATCGATGCCCGGAAACACCCGGCTGTTCCATGACCACAGATTGAAGTCGGTCATGGTCATGATCTTCGGCACATAGGAGCCGGGATCGATGTCGAAGGCATTGATGAGGAACACGAAGTCGCGGTCCACCGGCATGAAGGCCGGATCCTTCGGATGGATCACGAAGAAGCCCATCATGCCCATCGCCATCTGCACCATCTCGTCCGAATGCGGGTGGTACATGAAGGTGCCGGACTTCACGAGGTCGAACTCGTAGACGAAGGTTTTGCCAACCGGGATATGCGGTTGCGACAACCCGCCGACGCCGTCCATGCCGGACGGCAGGATCATGCCGTGCCAGTGGATCGTCGTATGTTCCGGCAGCTTGTTGGTGACGAAAATACGCACCCGGTCGCCTTCGACGGCCTCGATGGTCGGGCCGGGCGACTGGCCGTTGTAACCCCAGAGGCGGGCGGTCATGCCCTCCGCCATTTCGCGCTCCACCGGCTCGGCGACAAGGTGGAATTCCTTGACGCCGTTGTTCATCCGGAAGGGCAGGGTCCAGCCGTTGAGGGTGACGACGGGGTTGTAGTCCGGGCCGGTGGTGGGCTTGACCGGGGCCTGGGTCGCAGCCGTTTCCATCACGGCCGCTTCCGGCAGGCTGGTGTTGGATGTTTTCGCCCAGGCCGCCGAGGAGACCATTGCGGCGCCGACACCCAGAAAGTTTCTTCTGTTAAACATGGTCGTTTCCTTTCTCAGTGTCCGCCACCGCCGCCGCCAGCGGCGGCAACCTCGGTCTCCGCGCCTGCCGCAGCACCCGTGCCGCCGCCGTAAATGGCGGGAGCGAGGCTGGCCTCGGCGAGCCAGAAGTCACGTTTCGCGTTGATGGCGAGCAGGCTTGAATTGACCTTTTCCCGGCTGTCGGCCAGAAGCTCGAAGGTGTTGGTGATCATGCCGTTATAGGTCAGCAGCGACTGCTCCTCGATTTTGGTGCGCAGCGGCACCACGCTGTTGCGGTAATGCCGGGCGATGTCATAGTTCGAGCGATAGGCCTGATAGGCGGAGCGGGCTTCCGAGCGGACATTGACCGCCTTTTCCGCCAGCAGGTTTGCCGCGCGCATATAGGCGAGTTCGAATTCCCGCATGCGCGCCTGACCGGAATCGAAGATCGGAATGACGAATTCCAGCTCGGCATTGCCGGTGGTCTGCTTGTGGATTTCGCCGTCTTCCAGCTCGCGCTCGGTCTCGAAGCCGGAACGGATTTCGAGATCGGTCACGTATCGGGTGGCTTCGGTGAGCTTGAACGACCGGGCGGTCGCCTCCAGATCGAGCTTTGCCATCTGCAGATCCACGCGGCGCTGCAGCGCCTCGGCCTCGATCATGTCCCGTTTGGTAAGCGCCTTCGGAAGCGGGGGCAGACGGTTGGGAATGGTATATTCGATATCCGCTCCCCACAGCCCCATCAGCCGGGTCAGTTCCTCCTTGGCAAGACGGGCCTCAAGCCGCGCCCTGGCGATCTGGCCCGTCAACTCGGCGTAAAAGACCTGCTCGCGGGCCTGGCCCTCCTTGTTGAGCGAACCCGCCTCGCCAAGTTTCACGGCAAGTTCGGAGGCGGCATCCGCCGCGGTCTGTGCCTGCGCCAGCTGGCCGACATTTTCCCATGCCGCCACCGCGGTAATCCAGGCGCGGCGGGTATCGGCCGCCAGTTGCAGCGTCTTCAGCGCGGCGCCAAGCTGCGCCTTGCGGAAGCCGGTATCGGCGATCTCGACATTTTTCTTGAGGGTAGCCAGCGCCAGAATATTGGTGACGACGACACCCTCGATCGCCTGATAGGCCCTGAGCCCCGGGGTGCCGATCCCCGTCAGCCCGATGCCGACCCGCGGATTGACCAGCATGGTCGATTGCCATGCGGTGGCGGCGGATTCGCCGAGATCGGCATAGGCTGCCTGAAGGCCCTTGTTGTTCAGGAGCGCAACCTGCACCGCCGTCTCGACATCGAGACTTTTGCCGGCGGCCATCAACGATTTGACGCGGGCCTGCGTCGCCTGCGCCTCGGCCCGGTTCTGCACCCAGACCGCCTGCTTGCCTGTCGCCTCGGATGTTCTGGCCGAAACATTGGCGAAACCGGCGTCACGCGACGCATATTGGGCGGCCGTGACACAGCCGCCGAGAAGAAACGGCAGGCAAAGGGCGGTCGCGATTTTCGCTCCGAGTTTGAAGGTAAGTATCGTCATGATGCGTCTCCTTTCGGAGCCTGCGCATCGTTCTGGTTACGCCAGGGCTTCGGGTCCACCGGCGCGCGGTGCGTGTAACCCGCGACCGGGGTCTGATAGCGGATGGGGGCCGCGCCGAGCGAAGGGTTTGCCGCGTCGTCATAGGAGGCGGCGTCGTTCATCATGGATGTGGCTGTGCAGCCGCCCAGAAGCAGGGGTGCCGCAACCACAATGTAAATTGGGTTCATGGGTATTTTCCGAACAGGAGATGCAACGGCGCGACGGCGCTAAAGCCGCTCACGCACGGTCATTGCCCAAAGGCGGGCTTTGCCTGTTCAGATATTCGGGGGGCGGTGAAGGAGCGGGGTCTGGCCCAGCGCCTTGCTGTCGTCGAGGAAGGAACGGATGCTGTTGACGACGGGTCTGCCAATGGTGTCGTGGCTGATCAGAACCGCCATGCCGAGACAGAAATCGCCGCAGCATTGCGGCTTGACGGGCTTTTTGACGCCGCCGTCCTGTTCGGCCATATCGTTGTGATCGTGACTGTCGGACATCATGGCTGAGGCGCCATGGTCCATCGTCGCGCCGTGATCCATCATGGCGGACTGATCGTGCTGCATTCCACCGGCTTCGGCAGGATGCATTGCGGCATTGACGGTGGAAACACTATAGCCAGCCAGTGACAGTATCATCACCAGTCTAAACAACAGGGCCAGCAATTTCGATGTTCGCAACATCTCACGCATGTTGCGTAGAAAAGCTGTAGTCCTGTGATTTGTCAATGGATATCCCTCATAACCATCGACGAAAGCCGTTATGTCGCATTCACGCGGAGCTAGGCCGGTAAGCGGAATGGCAGGGCCTGCAGCCTGCCCGCACCTCACACGAAGTCGATGAAGGCTTCATCGAGAATAAGGAGATTGCGGGCCTGCATGCGGGCATATTCCTCGTAAAAACCCTGCGAAATCCAGAGTGCGGAACGGCCGCGTCGTCCGCTCCAGCCGATGCCGCCGATCAGTTCGGCCGCCGCAAGCTTGCGGCCGATGTGGATACGCGACAGGGAGAGGGATGTCGCCAGTTGCGTCACGGTTTCCACATCGGTCAGGCGCCTGCCCTGTTCGGTCGGCCTTTCCCAGTCGATGCCGGCGATAAGGCGGTCCATCAGCAGTCCCCCCGCATCGAACCAGTTGAAGATGATGGAAAGCGGGCCGGGGCAGCGCACCTCCGGATGCGACAGAAACGCCTGCGATACGCGGGGGTGGATATGGGGAAGCATGGCCTCCGACCGCTTGATGAAACGTGATGCCCTGAAGCCCTCATCGAGCAGATCCAGCGCCTGAAAATGCACGTCGTACCATTGGGCGAGCATCGCGAGCGCCGGGGCTGACGGCACGATCCCTTTGCCGGGCCCATTGCCAGGCCCATTGTCCGGCCCGTCGCTGGACCGGTCTGCCGGGCGTGTCATTCCGCGTTTCAGCGCCTCCTTGAAGAAGGCATAAGCGACACTATGGCTGGCGAGCCCATGCCGGAGCGCCAGATGGCCGAAATCTTCCCGCGTCAGGGCGGCTTCTCCCTCTCCTGTTTCACAGGCGCTGCATTTCTGAAAATAGAGCGCCAGAAGCGCGTGACACAGAAGCCGGCTCTGGCGCGTCGCAAAAAGCGCGGTCATCTCGGGCGAGCCTTCGTAAAGGGCGATGAAACTTCCCGCCAGCAGACGCAGCGCCGCCGCGATGGGTTCTTTTTGCAGCATCGCCTCTATTTCGCCAGGCGCTGGCCTGCGGCAATCGGCTGTCGCGGTCGGCAACCGGGAGATCGCAAAGCGAAAAAATTGGTCATGGGCCGCGCTCCGGGATGGGATGATCCAATCGGCCTTACAGGAGCTGAAATGGCGCGTCTTCTCATTGCGCGCAGAGGTGAAATTTTAAGCCGGCGGCATACCCGCAGCGCGGGCGTCGCCGGGCGTAATGCCATAGGTGCCGGCAAAGATCCTGTAGAAAGTAGCGAGGCTGTCGAAGCCACAGCCATAGGCGATCTGCGTGACCGGCAAGGCGGGGAATGCCAGCAGCAACCGCCTCGCCTCCTCGATCCGCATGGAGGAGAGCGTGCGGGAAAACGACAGTTCCGCACCCTCGAAAACCACATGCAATTGCCGAAGCGAAATGCCCAGTTCCCTTGCGACGGCGGCTGGGGTGAGGTTCTGCCGGGATTTCTTCCGTATCATGATGTCCTGTGCCGCATAACAGAGCCCGGTCCTGAGCGCGGCGCGCACCTCCGGCATGGCGGGCGAAAGCCGCCCGCGCGCCGTCATGGCAAGCCGGGCGATATGGGTGACATCGCGGGCGGGGTCGATGAGCCTGCCGGGGTCGGCGTTCAGCGCGTTGAAAAGAGCCCGGAAGGGCAGGGAGAAACTGTTGTTTTCCGCATAACGCGTCGCAAACAGATCATCGGTGGCCTGACCGAGCATGACCTCGTAGTCCACGGGAATCTTCAGCATCCTGTAGTGAAAATCCGCCTCGTTTCCCGGTATCGCATCATAGGGCAAGTCGGAATAGTTGATGGTGATATCGCCGCCGCCAACCGCGTGAACCTGATTCTTGCCGGCATGCAGAAAGCCGGAGCCCCTGACCTGCAGGCCGATGCAGAGGCTGTCGCCGGCAATGCGGGCAATATCGGCTTCGGTGCGGTTCACCCGGTAAGAGGAAGCGCGCATCTCGGTCACCACGGCGCCGGCGACGGCGCGCGCCTGAAACGAACCCCTGAAGCTGTGGCGAAGGTCTCGCGCAAGCTCGATCGTCACGCCAAACAGGCTTTTGCCGCGCACTTCGCGCCATTGGTCGAAGCGGTGTTCGGGCAGAAAATCGTCGGTTGCGAAGCGGACTATGGTGTTCGTGGCTTGATCCTCCCCGACGATCCCGGCGGCCTATTTTTCCGTTGCGCGAAATCGAAGATGAACGAGCGGATAGGGTCGCCCCTGTCCGTCGAGATCGGAGCGTCCCGTCGGTTCGAATCCCAGCCGGCGATAAAAACCCATGGCTCCGGCGTTCTGTTCGTTGACGTCCGTGGTCAGTGCGGGGTGGAGCGCAAGCACCCGCTGGACCAGAACCTTGCCGATGCCCTGGCCATGATGGTCCGGATCGATGAAAAGCGCCTCCATATGCCCTTCATGCAGAAACATGAAACCGAGGGGGCGGTCAGAAACATCGACCGCCAGCGTGAGCGGCGCCTGCGGCAGAAAAGCTTCGACCTCCTCCCCGATCGCGACGCGATCCGCCGGCAGAAGGAACCCGTGGGTGGCGTCGACTGCTTTGCTCCATATGTCGAGGATGCGGGAAGCGTCGCGGCTCTCGGAGGGACGAAGTGTGATCATGCCTCACCCTTAGCAAGTGCGGACTTTTCACGCCATGGGCCGGCCCGATCTTTTCCGTGAGCACGTGCGTATTCAATGAATTTCAGCGTTGAAAGCCGGGGCTTCCGATCCCCGCATATGCCGCCATCTCTCCTGCCGACAAAATTTTCCCGAAAAAAGTGCTTGCAAAAAGCAGTTCGAAAAAAATAGATAAAAAGAACTTCTATCTATTTATTTTGAGGGAAAGATCGACAGATGGACCAGATCGTCACGCAAATCGACAGAAATCCAGCTCCGATTGCGGGTTTCAGCAACGGCTTGTCGCTCGAAGAAGCCAAAATTATCTATAATTTACCTTTTAACGATCTCCTGTTCCGCGCCCAGCAGGTGCATCGCTGTCATTTCGATCCCAATGCCATCCAGATGAGCCGGCTTTTATCCATCAAGACCGGCGGCTGCCCGGAGGATTGCGGTTATTGCAGCCAGTCCGCCCGCAACCCCACCGGCCTCAAGGCCTCCAAACTCATGGAAGTGGAGCGGGTGCTGACTGAAGCGCGCAAGGC
This sequence comes from Agrobacterium sp. D14, assembly GCF_001526505.1. Taxonomy (NCBI): domain Bacteria; kingdom Pseudomonadati; phylum Pseudomonadota; class Alphaproteobacteria; order Hyphomicrobiales; family Rhizobiaceae; genus Agrobacterium; species Agrobacterium sp. D14. Next base: position 63,429 of record NZ_ASXX01000011.1, on the reverse strand, counting down.
GAAGGAGGGCGGCGCGACGCGTTATTGCATGGGTGCTGCCTGGCGCAATCCCAAGGAGCGCGACATGGAGGCCGTTGTGGCCATGGTTGAGGGCGTGAAGGCGCTCGGCATGGAAACCTGCATGACGCTCGGCATGCTGACGCCGGAGCAATCCGAGCGGCTGGCCGATGCCGGTCTCGACTACTACAACCACAACGTCGACACTTCCGAGCGGTTCTATTCGCAGATCATCACCACCCGTACCTTCGAGGACCGGCTGGAAACGCTCGCCAATGTCCGCGATGCCGGCATCAAGGTCTGCGCCGGCGGCATTCTTGGCATGGGGGAAACGCTGGAAGACCGTATTTCGATGCTGGTGACGCTCGCCAATCTGCCGGTGCCGCCGGAAAGCGTGCCGATCAACATGCTGATCCCGATCCCCGGCTCGAAGCTTGCCAAGACCGCTCCCGTCGATCCGATCGATTTCATCCGCACCATCGCGCTGGCGCGCATCCTCATGCCGCGTTCGCATGTGCGGCTTTCGGCCGGGCGCACGGAGATGAGCGATGAGACACAGGCGCTCTGTTTCCTGGCCGGCGCCAACTCCATCTTCATCGGCGAGACCCTGCTGACGGCGGATAATCCGGGTGAGGACCACGACACTGCGCTTTTCCGCCGTCTTGGCCTGAAGCCGATGGAACTGCAGCCTGCGGAATTGCAGTCTGGGGAGGCGGGAGGGTGCCGGTGAACCTCGCGGCGTTCTCCCCCTATGAGGCGAAGCTTGCCGGCCTGGAGCGCAAATCGCGACTGCGCGCGCTCGCTCCTCAACAGGGGATCGATTTCACCTCCAATGACTATCTTGGCCTTGCCGATTCACCCCGGCTGAAGGCGGCATTTGCTGACGCTATCGGAAGGGGTGTGCCGGTGGGGGCCGGCGGCTCGCGGCTGCTGCGCGGCAACCACCGCGAACATGAGGCGCTGGAAGCGGAAGCGGCGACGCTTTTCGGTGCGGAAAAAGCGATCTATTTCGGCAGCGGTTTTGCCGCCAATGTCGCGCTGTTCTCCACATTGCCGCTGCGGGAAGACCTCGTTCTTCACGATACCCTGATCCATGCCAGCGTCCATGACGGTATTGCGGCCGGCAAGGCGAAGGCGATCGCCGTGCCGCATAATCAGGTCGAGGCATTCGAAAGGGAAATAATCCGCTGGCGGCAAGAGGGTGGCCGGGGCCGTCCGTGGATCGCCGTCGAAAGCCTTTATTCCATGGATGGCGACCGTGCGCCCCTTTCGGCCCTGGCTGATCTTGCCGGGCAACACGGAGGCTTCCTTGTCGTCGATGAAGCCCATGCCACCGGTGTTTTCGGCCCCGGCGGGCGCGGGTTTGCCGCGGAGCTGGAAGGCCGGGGCAATGTGGTGGCATTGCACACCTGCGGCAAGGCGCTCGGTCTTTCCGGCGCGCTTTTGAGCCTGCCGGCGGTGCTTGCCGATTACCTCGTCAACCGCGCCCGTGGTTTCATCTATTCGACCGCGCCTTCGCCGCTGATGGCGGCGGCGGTGCGGGAAGCCCTGCGCATTGTCGCCGATGAACCATGGCGACGCCTGCGGCTGGCGGAGCTGGTGAACTTTGCCGGCGAGGAGCTTCGCTCCCGGCTCGGCGTTGCGCCCAGCGGTTCGCAGATCCTGCCGGTGATGATCGGTGACAACGCCCGCTCGCTTCGTATCGCCGCGCATCTGCGGGAGGGCGGTTTCGATGTACGCGCGATCCGCCCGCCGACGGTGCCGGAGGGCACGGCGCGCCTGCGCATCGCCATCACGCTCAATGTGGATGAGAGCCAGATCGCCGATATGATCGGGTTGCTTGCCCTTTCCTTGGCGGAGGAGCGAAGATGAGCCCTCGTTTCGTCATCTCCGGCACCGATACGGGCATCGGCAAGACGGTCTTTTCCGCAGCGCTGACCCATGCCCTGCAGGCTTGTTACTGGAAACCCGTGCAATCCGGGCTGGAGGAAGAAACAGACAGCGAGACGGTGGAACGGCTGGGTGGCGTGCCGCCCGCGCGCATCCTGCCGGAGGCCTATCGCCTGAAAATGCCGGCTTCGCCGCATCTGTCGGCCCACCTCGAGAATGTAACGATCGACCCCACGCTGCTGCTGCCGCCGCAAACGGATGGACCGCTGGTGATCGAGGGGGCGGGCGGGCTTCTGGTGCCGCTGACGGACACGGTGCTCTTCGCCGATATCTTCGCCCGCTGGCAAATTCCGCTTGTGCTGTGCGCAAGGACGTCTCTCGGCACCATCAACCACACGCTGCTCTCGCTTGAGGCGTTGCGGCATCGCGCCATTCCCGTGCAGGGCGTGGTCTTCATCGGCGATGAGAACCGGGAAAATGAGCGCGTCATCGCCAATATCGGCGCCGTTCGCCGGCTCGGCCGCCTGCCGCGCCTGCCGGAGATGACGGCTGAGGCGCTGCATCGGGCATTTGCCCGACACTTCAATCTCGCTGATTTTCTGGAGGCGCCGGCATGAGCCGTTCCCCTGTCTGGCATCCCTTCACCCAGCATGGGCTGGAACCGCCGATGAAACGAGTCGTATCAGCGGAAGGCGCATTTCTCGTCGATGAGGACGGCAATCGCCTGTTCGACGCCATTTCCTCCTGGTGGGTCATCACCCACGGGCACCGGCATCCGGCGATCATGGCGGCTATCCGCGCCGCGACAGAGGCCTTCGATCAGGTCATTTTCGCCGAGTTCTCCCATGAACCTGCCGAAACGCTGGCGCGCGGGCTGATCGAGCTTGCGCCCGCCGGGCTAAGCCATGTGTTTTATTCCGATAGCGGCTCGACGGCGGTTGAGGTGGCGCTGAAAATGGCGCTGGGATATTTCCGCAATCGCGGAGAAAAGCGCGACCGTATCGTGGTAATGGAGCATGGCTATCACGGCGACACCATCGGCACCATGTCGACCGGTGAGCGCGGCGTCTTCAATGCCGCCTATGAACCGCTACTCTTCGGCGTCGACCGGCTGGCTTTTCCGGAAGCGGGCAGCGAACAGCGCACGCTGGATATGTTCGAAAACGTCTGCCGTTCAGGCCGTATCGCCGCCCTGTTGGTTGAGCCGCTGGTGCTCGGGGCGGGCGGCATGAGGACTTACCGCGCGGATGTTCTGGCCGGGATGAAACAGATCGCCGAACGCCATGGCTGCCTCATCATTGCAGACGAGGTGATGACGGGCTGGGGCAGAACCGGAACCATGTTCGCCTGCGAACAGGCCGGCATTGCCCCGGATATTCTCTGCACCTCCAAGGGTCTGACCGGCGGTTCTCTGCCGCTGGCGGCAACGCTGTGCAGCGCGGAAATCTTTGATACCCATTTTTCGACGGATCGCCGCAAGACCTTTTTCCATTCCAGTTCCTATACGGCCAATCCGATTGCCTGCGCTGCGGCTGTCGCCAATCTCCAGATCTGGCGGGACGAGCCCGTGCTCCAGCGCATCGGGCAATTGCAACAGGTGCTGCGCGACAATCTCCGGCGATTTGCGGATGACCGACGTTTCACCGCCATCCGGCAGATGGGGACCATCGCGGCCCTCGATCTCGTGGTGCCCGCCGGCGGTTATCTCGCCGAGGCGGGGCCGCGCATGCGGCAATTGTTCCGCGAGCGCGGGTTCGTCATCCGCCCGCTCGGCAATGTGCTTTACCTGATGCCGCCCTATTGTTCGACGGCGGAAGATTTAAGCAGTGCCTTTGACGCCATCGATGAGGTGGCCGGGATCGTCACCGAAACCGCTTCACTAAAATCGCGCGCGCTCGGCATCGCGTGAAAACGGGGTGCGGCCATGTTCAGCCTGTTCCAGAACCGTCTCCGAAAGTCCTGACAATGCAGACCCGTTCTTCCCGCATGGCCGGTTTTGGTCATGCCGTTCCGTCACGATGCGTCGACAATGCCGAGATAGAGACCAGTCTCGGGCTGGAGGCCGGCTGGATCGAGCGGCGCACCGGCATCCGCACGCGTTATTGGGCGCAAGAGGGCGACACTCTGAGCGGCCTTGCGGCGAGAGCCGGCCGCATGGCGCTGGAAGATGCGGAAATCGGCTCCGACGAGATCGCTCTGACACTGCTTGCGACTTCCACGCCGGATCACCTTCTGCCGCCCTCGGCGCCGCTGCTCGCCCACAGGCTGGGCCTTGCCCGATCCGGCGCGATCGATCTCGCCGGGGCCTGTTCCGGCTTTCTTTATGCGCTCACCCTTGCGGATGGCTTTGTCCGCACCCACGGCCGCGCCGTCCTCATCGTTGCCGCCAATATATTGAGCCGTCGTATCAATCCGGCGGAAAGGGCAAGCGCGGTCCTGTTCGCCGATGCCGCCGGCGCCGTCGTACTCAGGCCCTCCGGCGAGGGGCAACGCGGGCTTTTGTCGGCCGATCTCGTTGCGGATGGCGGCGGCTACGATCTGATCCAGATAGCGGCGGGAGGCAGCAGCCAGCCCTTCTCTGCCGAGACATCCGCCGAGGAGGCGCTGATGACGATGCGTGACGGCCGCGAAGTCTTTTCCCGTGCCGTGACGCTGATGACCGAGACCTCGCAAAGGGTGCTGCATCAAGCCGGAACGACGGCAGCCGATATCGACCGTTTCGTGCCCCACCAGGCCAATGCCCGCATGTTCGACGCCGTCTGCGGCAGTCTCGGCATTGACAGGCAAAAGACGGTCCGCACCATAGAAAGCTTCGGCAATTCCTCCGCCGCCACCATTCCGCTTTCGCTCTCCGTCACCAATGCCGAAAGGCCTCTCACGGAAGGCGAAACCCTGCTTTTGACGGCCGCCGGCGCCGGTATGACGGGTGGAGCGGTGGTTTATCGCGGGTGAACGATGCCCGGCGCGGGATGTCGCGATGCCGTGCAATATTCAAAAGTCAAGAAGCTGATTTCATTTGGAGAAATTTGGCTGGGGAACCTGGATTCGAACCAAGATCGACGGAGTCAGAGTCCGCTGTTCTACCATTGAACTATTCCCCAAAAGCTTTAAAGCGCGTGGCGCGTTCGCTTTGGTGGGTCGTCATATAGATGATTTATTCCGGGGCGCAAGTCGAAAAAATCGAAAAATGCGTTTTATCCCTGTTTTGCGTTTTGCTCCCCGGCTCAGAGCCGTGCACGGGTGGAGCGCGGGGTGGAGAGCAAAAGGCTGGTCTCGCTGCCGGTGATGCCCGGCACCAGGCGGATGCGGCGCAGTACTGCGTCGAAATCGCTGAGCGTGGCAGCGTTGAGTTCCACAATGAGATCCCAGCGGCCGTTGGTGCTGTGGATTTCCGATATTTCCGGAAAACCGCCAAGGGTGCGGATGACGCGGTCCGTCACATGGCCCTCGATCTCGATCATCATGATGCCGCGGATCGCGGCCTCCACCGCGTCGGCGCGCAGGATGACGGTGTAACCGATGATGGTGCCGTCATTCTCCATTCTTTCGATGCGTGAGCGCACCGTGGCGCGCGAGGTTTCCGTCTCGATTGCGAGATCGGAAATGCTGCGCCTGCCATTGTGTCGCAAAAGGGTGATGAGCCGTTCGTCGAGGTTATCCATGATGACCAATTCGGTAAATCAATTTTGCCAAATCGATAGCTTATTTCGATAATATTGCCAATATTTGATGTTCATTTCGCCAGATCACTGTGGTGAACTGGGCTTGTTGGCAGGAAAGCGAGGACGGGAATGGAAATCAGGTTGATCGGTGCGCCGCTGCAGATCGGGGCCGGGCAATTGGGATGCGAGATGGGGCCGAGCGCCTATCGCGTCGCGGGGCTCGCTCATGCCCTTGAAGAACTGGGGCATCGCGTTGTCGATACCGGCAATGTGACGCCGGCGACCTTCCGCGAATTTAACCATCCCAATCCCGCCGTGCACCATCTGTCCGAAACCGTGGCCTGGACCGAGGCGCTGACGGAGGCTGCCTATCGTGAAAGCGCGGATGCCGTGCCGATCTTTCTCGGCGGTGACCATGCGATTTCCGCGGGGACGGTTGCCGGCATGGCGCGTCGGGTGGCCGAGACCGGCCGGCCGTTTTTCGTGCTCTGGCTCGATGCCCATACCGATTATCATACGCTTGAGACGACGCGCAGCGGCAATCTGCACGGCACGCCAGTCGCCTATTTCAGTGGTCGTGAGGGATTTGCCGGTTATTTCCCGCCGCTTTCCCATGCGGTTCCGGAAGACAATATCGGCATGATCGGCATCCGCAGTGTGGATCCGGCCGAAAGGGCCGCACTGGAAAAGAGCGGCATCACCGTGCACGACATGCGCTCGATAGACGAGCATGGCGTCGCCGTTCTGCTGCGGGCGTTTCTGGCGCGGGTTCAGGTGGCAAACGGGCTTTTGCATGTCAGCCTCGATGTCGATTTTCTCGAGCCGTCCATCGCGCCGGCCGTCGGCACCACGGTTCCGGGCGGCGCGACGTTCCGCGAGGCGCATCTGGTCATGGAAATGCTGCATGATAGCGGGCTGGTCTGCAGCCTCGATCTGGTGGAGCTCAACCCGTTTCTCGACGAGCGCGGCAGAACCGCGACGCTGATGGTGGACCTCGCCGCCAGCCTGATGGGCAAGCGGGTTATGGACCGCCCGACACGGGCCGGCTGAAAGGTGTGATGCGATGACCGTGATACCGAACCTCAATATCGTGCCCTTCGTCAGCGTCGATCACATGATGAAACTCGTGCTGCGCGTGGGCATCGATACGTTCCTGCGCGAGCTTGCCGATGCGGTGGAAGAGGATTTCCGCCGCTGGGAAAGCTTCGACAAGACGCCGCGCATCGCATCGCATTCGAAGGAAGGCGTCATTGAACTGATGCCGACCAGCGATGGCACGCTTTACGGCTTCAAATATGTCAACGGCCATCCGAAGAACATGAAGGAAGGCCGCCAGACGGTAACGGCTTTCGGCGTGCTTTCCGATGTCGGCAATGGTTATCCGCTGCTTCTGACCGAGATGACCATCCTGACGGCGCTGCGCACCGCGGCCACCTCCGCTGTCGCCGCAAAATTTCTCGCCCGCAAGAATTCCCGCTCCATGGCCATCATCGGCAATGGCGCCCAGAGCGAATTCCAGGCGCGCGCCTTCAAGGCGATTCTTGGCATAGACACGCTGCGGCTATTCGATATCGACCCGTCCGCCAGAGAAAAATGCGCCCGCAATCTCGCCGGGCAGGGTTTTGCCATCAAGATCTGTGAGAGCGCACAGGAAGCGGTCGAAGGGGCGGATATCATCACCACCGTCACCGCCGACAAGCAATATGCGACGATCCTGACCGACAACATGGTCGGGCCCGGCATTCACATCAACGCTGTGGGCGGCGATTGCCCCGGCAAGACGGAGTTGCACCGGGATATTTTGCTTCGATCCGATATTTTCGTCGAATATCCGCCGCAGACGCGCATTGAAGGTGAAATCCAGCAATTGCCGGCGGATTATCCCGTCATCGAGCTTTGGCAGGTTATAACCGGTGAAAAGCAGGGGCGGGCAAGTGAGCGACAGATCACGCTGTTCGACAGCGTCGGCTTCGCGACGGAAGATTTTTCGGCGCTGCGTTACGTGCGCTCGAAGCTGCCATCCACCGGGCTTTATACGGAGCTCGATCTGCTGGCCGACCCGGATGAGCCGCGTGATCTGTTCGGTATGCTGCTGCGGTGTGAGGCGGCGCTCGTCTAGGGGCTTTCCAGCGCTGGCTGCCTATTTCGTCTCCCGGCGGCTCTTGCGGGCAACCACATGCTCACGCCAGATAGTGAAGAGGCCGGCGGCAATGACGATCGCCGCACCGATGACCATGTTGGACGTCACCACTTCGCCATAGACGGTGACGCCAATGATGGAGACGAGCACCAGCTGATAATAGGAAAAGGGCTGCACGGAGGCCGCATCCGCCAGTTCGAACGCCTTTATCAGGCAATAATGGCCGCTCATGCCGGTAATGCACAGCGCCAGCATCCAGCCCCAATCCTGCGGCTCGATGCTGACCCAATAAAACGGGCCGACCAGCGTCAGGGCCGCCGCACCGGCCACGCCGGTGTAGAAGAAGCTTGTCATCGCCGAATCGCTTTTGCTGCCGAGGCGGGTCAGGACGCTATAGAGAGCCAGCATGAAGGTCGCCACGAAGGTGATCATCAGCCGGTTGTCGAAACCGTCTCCCTCCGGCTTGAGGATGACGAGAACGCCGATGAAGCCGACAAAAATGGCGCTCCAGCGCCGCCAGCCCACATGTTCTCCCAGCAAAGGCATGGACAGCGCCGCAACGATCAGCGGTGCGGAGGCAAGGATGGAATGGCTGTGCGCCAGCCCGACGACGGCGAAGGAGAAGATCGAAATGACGATCTGTACGGCCAGAAGCACACCGCGGCCGATCTGCAGCCAGGGACGGTTGGCCATGACGGCGCCCCGAATGCCGCCCGCAGACCTTGCGGCCATTAAAAGAACGAAGACGGCAAAGGCCCAGTATCGCAGCATGGCGATAAAAACCGGCGGATAAGCGCTGCCCAGATGTTTCGATATGCCATCCTGCGCCGCAAAGATCGTGAAAGCGACAAGCGCATAAAGAAAGCCGGTCCTGGGTGATGGCATGAAAAAACCGCTATCCGACTGCCGCCGGCAAAAGAGTATTCGGGGTGAATGAGGTGGGTAACAGCCATATGTTACGGCCGTACCTTGTCAGACAACCTTATTTTCCGAATAGCTGCCATGCAAGTGTGGAAGCTGCCTTTTAAAGGGGCGGTTGCTGGAACATGCTTTTGCTGCATTCTCTCCTCATCCCTGTGACAAGCACAGGAATGAGGGCGGTGGGGTGTGCCGACCTATTATGGAATCTTAGAGACGCGACTTGTGGAATCTGAAAGGTGCGACGCGACTTCGAGTCGACGCAAAGCCTTGATGATAACGGCCCGCCGAGTGCTTTGGGACAGGCAGGGCTGTCCGCCGTCAACAATTGCGCGGCGGACAGAAGGCTCAGCAAGACGCTCAGCGCCCCGGTTGTGGTTTCAGCCGATCTTCACGGCCGCCTTCGAGGTCGCGGATTTCAACGCGGCGTCGGCCAGTTTCAGCGCGATCAGACCGTCCTTGATGGAGGGCGACGGCGCGACGTTGTTTTCGATGCTGTCGATGAAGGCGGTGATTTCCGCGGCATAGGCCGCCGTGTAACGCGTCATGAAGAAATCATGCAGCGGCGGGCGGGTGTAGCCATTCGCATTGGCGATTTCGATGGAAACCGGGCGCTGGTTTTCGGCCGCTGCCGAACCCAGCGAACCGTGCACTTCGATGCGCTGGTCGTAACCATAGGTCGCGCGGCGGGAATTCGAAATGATCGCCTGCCTGCCGCTTTTCGTCGTCAGGATGATGCTGGCGCTGTCGAAATCACCCAGCGCGCCGATCTCGGGATTGACGAGAACGGAACCCGTGGCGAATACGCTTTCCACTTCCTCGCCGAGCAGAAAACGGGCCATATCGAAATCATGAATGGTCATGTCGCGGAAAATGCCGCCGGAGACCTTGATATATTCGGCCGGCGGCGGGCCGGGGTCGCGGCTGGTGATGGTCACCATTTCCACCTTGCCGATGCGGCCATCTTCAATTGCCTTGTGAACGGCCTGGAAATGCGGGTCGAAACGGCGGTTGAAACCGAGCATCACCTTCGCGCCGGTTTCCTCGACCACCTTGGCGCAGGCTTCCGCGCGGGCGACATCGAGATCGACGGGCTTTTCGCAGAAGATCGCCTTGCCGGCGCGGGCAAAACGCTCGATCAGGTCGGCATGGGTGTTGGTCGGGGTGCAGATGATGACGGCATCGATCGTCTTGTCGGCCAGAACCTCATCGATCGTGCTGACCTTGCACTGCGCCTCGCGGGCGATTGCTTCCGCGGCACCGGCCATGGCGTCCACAACGGCCACCAGCTGCGCACGGCTGTCGGTGGTGATCGCCTTGGCGTGGACCTTGCCGATCCGTCCAGCGCCGAGCAGTGCCAATTTCGTAACCATCTTTCCTCCGGTTTCTCACACCCGTCCCTCACTCCCGAAAAGACAGAATATGAATGCAAGCAATGTTTCGATATGGAATATATGTTCCATTTTGCTAGATCGACATCGCAGACGTGTCAAGCGTTTTGACGATGATCCAGACGGCCGAAATCACTCCTTCGGGAAGGTCATGCGGCGCGGATGGCCGGTGTCGTTAAAAGCTCCTAGCGATAATCAATCGGCCGAAGCTGTCAGGGCCGCATTGTGGGGCAGGGCATATACTTCGACCGGGGTTTCGAGGCCGCGCAGCAGCCATGGACCGAGATTTTCCAGTTTTCCCTGATATCCGGCCATGCGCACGAATTCTTCGGAGAAAAGCACATTGCGCCCGGTCTCTTTGGTCAGCGTTTCCAGCCGCGAGGCGATATTGACGGCAGGGCCGATGACGGTGAAATCGAGGCGGGTCTTCGAGCCGATATTGCCATACATGACATCGCCGACATGCACACCGATGCCATAACCCAGGGGATCGTGGCCCTTGCGGCAATTGATTTCATTCAGCGCAACGAGGCTCTTCTGCGCGCTGGCGATGGCTTTCAGCAGGTTTTCGCAGGCCTGCGGGTCACTCAGCGGGAAAATCGCCAGCAGCCCGTCGCCCATGAACTTCAGGATTTCGCCGCCGAATTCCTCGATGGGATCGCACATGGCGTCGAAATAACCGTTCAGAAGCTCGATGACATCGTCACGCGGCCAAAGGTCGGAAATATGGGTGAAATTGCGCAGGTCGCAGATCAAGATCGCCGCACCCACCGTCATGCCGCTGCCGCGCGTGGTGGCGCCGTTGAGGATCTTTTCGCCGGCATGCGGCCCCACATAGGTTTCCAGAAGGGTGCGCGTCATGCGGTTCTTCAGGCGTATCTCGCTGACGAGCGCGAGCGCCGGAAGCAGGTTTTTCAAGGCGAGGATTTCGCTGTCGGAAAAACCGCCGGGCCGGTCGCTGGAGAAGGTGGCGACATGACGCTTGCCGAAAGTGTGCTCGATCGGCCAGGCGCAATAATCGGTCAGCCCCTCGGCCCGCAGGTCTTCGTAGATCGTATAGCCGGGCTCATCGATGTCCTCTCCGTTCAGCCGGTGGCGGACTTCGGTGGCGCCCTGATGAATGTCGTTGATCGGGCTGTTCAGATATTCGGGCGTATTTTCAGACCCATAGCCATAGGTGGCGATCTCGGCGGTGGACAGGCCGGCTTTCCACAGAATGCGCGCGCCAAGCCATTGCGGATGGCGAATGCGGAAAGCGAGCACGCCCCGGGCCACGGAAATTCCACTCGCCCGCAGCCTGTTGCAGAGCTCGACGAATATCTCGTCGATAAAGCGTTCGTCCTTGGTGCCGGTGATCAGCCAGTCGAGAATTTCCGTCTTTTCCGCTGGCCACAATTCATCCAATGCTGAAGAAACCCGTTCTTCGGTGTCGAGACTTAGTGTCATGGCAGGATTCCGGAGGTTGTTGCTGCTCTCGCACAAGCGGGGCACATGTCGCACTCGGCCGAACATGGTCGCTCGTGAACCCCATGTGGTGCCGGATAACGAAAATGTTAAGAGAGGGGCGCGGAAAATGTTCCGGAAGGCACTGGCGGCATCGGGCCACGCGCGCCGCCCGGATGTTCCCTGGAACATCGTCCCCGGCGGCGCTGAGATTTTTGATGATCGCTAAGGTGGATCAGATAACGGTTTCGACAGGAATATGAAGTGCTGCGGCAACGCGTCTGATGCGCAGCGGATCGCTGTCCGTGCCGTCTTCGAGCGCGCGTATTTCGCTGGTTGTCAGGCCGCAGGTCACGGCAAGCTGTTCGACCGTATATCCGGCGAGATTGCGCGCGGTGAGAACCTTTTTGGCAAAAGGAGCATCGGTTTCGTGATCGGAATCGGGTTGTGAGATTGAAATTGTCATTATTGCATCTCCCTCAGAATGGACACTTAAATGCGGGCGGCAAAGAAAAGTTGCCGGGGCCGAATGCGACCGCGTTGCCGGAGAAGAAAATCGGTGCTGCAACGCAGCGAGGAACATAGCGGCTTCATCGACCTACGCAATAGTTAAATTTTGTTAAGATTCGTGATCGCTGCATTCCTGCGGCACGTCTTTGCCGGAAAAAGACCGAGATACCGCCGTTTTTCGGGGCTCTTGCGAGGGGCGGGGGCGGCTTTCGCTACAGCATGCCCCAGGCGCGAAACCGGCCGCGACCCGTCACTTCCCGCAGTTCAAGCTGGTTGGCGAGCCCGATCGCGCCCTGCGGCGTGGTGCCGAGTTCCTTGACGATCATCGCCGCCGAAACCACCGGTCGGGAGACGACAAGTTCCACGAGTTCCGGCAGCCGCGAGGAGGAACGCCGGCCGGCCAGCTTGCGCATCATGCGTTCTCGCGCATGGGCCAGCCGGTCATGTTCCTTCATGCCGGCTTGCGCCGCTTCGTAAAAGCTGTCGAGAAGTGCGAGAACGCGCTGCGTCTGGTTTCGGGCGTGCCGGCGCTCCCGCGGGACCGCGCGGAGACCGGCGCTGAGGGCCGGCAGGTGATCGGGCGTGACGGCGCCGTCGCGCAGAAAGGCGGAGGCCAGAAGTCGACCGAGCCAGGGGCTGCGTTGCAGCACCTCGATCATGTTCCAGGCGTCGAGCAGGATGGCGGTGCGAAGAATCGCCGGCAGTTCCTCCGTCCGCGCATGGACGTCCCACCATTCTTTCAGCCGCTCATCCTCGTCCCAGTCGGGTTCGTTGATGATCGCATGGCTTTCCTCCCTGTGCATTGGCGGAAGCGCGCTGCCGGTGGTGATCGCATCGAGCGTTGCGGCGCTTCGCGCCAGAAGGGCATCCAGCTCGGAAAAAGCGCCGTCCAGCGATGTTTCTTCCTCCGCGTCGGTGTCTTCATCGCGGGAGTGATCGAGTGTTTGTCTGGGAGGCGCTGGCTCTTCGGCAAGTACCACCCTGCCGCGTAGCCTTGAAAGGCCTGGCGCGGTAATGGCCCAGCCTGGGGCATTGGAAAAGATCAGCCGTCTCGAGCGGAGAATCCGGTGCGCCGCCGTCATTTCATGGGTTGGTGCGCGCACATCCATATGCGCGTCATGCAGCACCAGATCTTCCATGTGAACGAGTTCGCCATCCACCCACATGGAGGAAATCGCATCGGTGAAATCCTGTCTTTCGATGAAGCCGTGTTTCATCGGCGACCGGTCGATCCGCTCGTCCAGCCGCGCCAGCGTCTCGCCCGCACGGGCGGAGGCAATGAGGAGCTTTTCGATCTGGAGGTCCGATATATCGTAAATCATTGATATTTTTTAGTTTGAGCGCGGGCGGCTTACAAGGCGGATCACAGTCGGGCGGTTTTACTTTTGAGGTTTCCGCCCGAAAATCCGCTGAAAAAAGGGTGGCGGAAGGCCGGGAATCGTGAGGGCTTCAGCCGCCACGGCTGGTTTTTCGGCAATATCGCGATGCGGTATAAACTTGCGCACCGCAACATGACGGGTATATACCCCCACCGAGAGCGACAAATTATCACACCTTCCGTTCGCCCTTCCATCTCCAGACGAAGATGAATTGGAGTTTACCCGTGAATATTATGGCAAATGGTCCCGCCACCGCGCCGGACCAGAAAACCCGTTTGAAATCCATTATCGGCGGATCGGCGGGCAACCTCGTCGAATGGTACGACTGGTATGTCTATTCGGCCTTCACCCTTTATTTCGCGCCGGTGTTTTTCCCTTCCGGAAACCAGACCGCCGAACTTTTGAGTGCAGCCGCCGTTTTCGCCGTCGGATTTCTGATGCGGCCCATCGGGGCCTGGTTCATGGGCACTTATGCCGACCGCAAGGGCCGCAAGGCCGGTCTCACCTTGTCCGTCACGCTGATGTGTCTCGGTTCGCTGCTGATCGCGATTACGCCCGGCCATGAGGCGATCGGCATTGCCGCGCCGGCCATTCTGGTTTTCGCAAGGCTTCTGCAGGGCATCAGCGTTGGCGGTGAATATGGCGCGAGCGCAACCTATCTCAGCGAAATGGCCGGCAAGAACCGCCGTGGTTTCTTCTCCAGCTTCCAGTATGTGACGCTCATTTCCGGTCAGCTTCTGGCGTTGGCGGTGCTTCTGGTGCTGCAGCGGGTTCTGACGCCGGAACAGCTCGGCTCCTGGGGCTGGCGCATTCCCTTCTTCATCGGCGGCCTTCTGGCGATTGCGGTGTTTTATATCCGCCGCGGCCTTGTCGAGACGCAGTCCTTCGAAAACGCCAAGACTGGCGCTGCCGACAAGCCGAAGTCCAGCGGATGGGCGCTGTTCAAGCACTATCCAAGGGAAGCGCTGATGGTTATGGCGCTCACCTCCGGCGGCACGCTCGCCTTTTATGCCTATACGACCTATCTGCAGAAATTCCTCGTCAACACCTCCGGCTTCAGCAAGGAAAGCGCCACGGAAATCACCACGGCGGCGCTCTTCGTCTTCATGCTGTGCCAGCCGATTGCCGGCGCGCTGTCCGACAAGATCGGCCGCAAGCCGCTGATGGTCGGCTTCGGCATTCTCGGAACGCTGTTCACCTATGCGATCTTCAGCACGCTTGCGACGACGACCGATCCCATCATGGCTTTCGCCCTCGTTCTGGTCGGCCTGTTGATCGTCACCGGCTATACTTCCATCAATGCGGTGGTGAAGGCGGAAATGTTCCCCGCCCATATCCGCGCGCTTGGCGTGGCTCTGCCCTATGCGCTGGCGAACACCATATTCGGCGGAACGGCGGAATTCGTGGCCCTGAAGTTCAAGCAGATCGGCCACGAAAACTGGTTCTTCTGGTATGTGACGATCATGATCGCCCTGTCGCTGGTGGTTTATGTGAAGATGCGCGATACGCGCGATCACAGCCATATCCACGAGGATTGAGCGACCGCCATCCAGACCGGAAAAAGCCCCGTCCTTCCGACGGGGCTTTTTCTTTTCAGCATTCAGGCGGTTTCGGCGGGAAGGACGATGCGGGCCTCAAAACCGTCCTGCCGGCCCGGCGCCGGCGAGGAAAGCACCAGCTCGCCGCCGGCCTGCTCCATCAGGCTCTTGACGATGGCAAGGCCAAGCCCGGTTCCGTCCGCCGTGGTCTGGCCCCTGGTAAAACGCGTCGTCAGCTTGGGCAGGAGCGCCGCGTCGATTGTCGCCCCGGAATTGACGATGCGGATCGTGCCGTCCGCTTCGGCGACGACCTGCACCGGGCTTTCCGCCGGGCTGTGGATCAGCGCGTTTTCGAGG
This sequence comes from Agrobacterium sp. D14, assembly GCF_001526505.1. Classification (NCBI taxonomy): domain Bacteria; kingdom Pseudomonadati; phylum Pseudomonadota; class Alphaproteobacteria; order Hyphomicrobiales; family Rhizobiaceae; genus Agrobacterium; species Agrobacterium sp. D14. The sequence continues at coordinate 48,204 of NZ_ASXX01000011.1, read as the reverse complement.
AGGTTACGGACGATGATACCAAAGGCATCCGTGCCGATCCTGCAGTACAGGCTGCCTTCACAGCGATTGGTGAAGCGGATGCGGGATGAACCGATGGCCGTTCTCATCATGTCGTCGATAACCAGTTCGAGAACGGGAATGAGATCGTTTGCCGTGTCGGTGACCCCGATCCTCGCTTCCGCGCGCGACATCTGAAGCAGTTTTTCGGCCAGATGGGCGAGATGCTGCAGGGATTTTTCGATGTTTTCCACACGCGGCGCAAGTTCCGGCGGAATGTCGGCATGCAGCCGCTGCGCCTGCGCCAGCGCGCCGGCAATCGGCGTGCGCAATTCATGGGCGCTGTTGGCGGTGAATTCCCGTTCCGCCTCGATTGCCGATCTCAATCGTCCGAGCAGCAGATTGACCGAACGGGCAATGGGATGGAGTTCGCCCGGAAAGGGCTGCGTCGGCAGCGGCGCGAGATTGCCGCCGTCCTTTTTGCCGATGTCGTCGCGCAGGGTCTGTATCGGTCGCAGCGTTCTGCGCACCACGACAATGACGGCGAAAATGCTGGCGGGAATGAGGATGAGAACGGGAAGCAGCAGCGCGGTGCCCGCCTCTTCGATCGCCTCGCGGCGATTGGCGAAGGCATCGGCGACCTGCAGGAAATAATTGCCGTCCGGTGTCGCAACCGTAAAGATGCGCTGGGTCGCGGTTTCGGAAAAGCCGGGTTCGAGCGAGACCTCGAAAGGCTCCGTCGAACTGTCATGCGAATGCAGCACCACCTGTCCTTCCCGGTCGCGGACCTGATAGGTCAGATATTCCGCCCGTTCCGACGTCTGGTTGAGCTTTTGCGCGGCAGGCGCGGTGTTGTTTTCCCTGAGGTCGTCCACCAATAGCGGCAGCAGTCTTTCGGCGGTTTCCTCAACGCCGGCGTCGAAAATCTCGGCGAACTCATCCTGCATCACCATGACGCCCAGCCCGCAGGCGAGAAGCCAGGATATGGCGACAACGCTGGTCAGCGCCGTCACGAGCTTGCGGGTCATGCTGGTCGGTCTGGCCATTTCTGCCTGCTTGTAATTCTGACTATCGGATGGTGTAGCCGACGCCGCGCACGGTTTCGACGCGGTCATGGCCGATTTTCTTGCGCAGCCGGCTGATATAGACCTCGACCGTGTTGCTTTCTATTTCCGCGCCGAATTCATAAAGCGTGTCGTGCAATTGCGCTTTCGAGACGACCGCGCCGGGATGTTCGACGAGTTTTTCCAGCACAGCCCATTCCCGGGCGCTCAGCGTCTGCGCCGTTCCATCGACCGTGATATTGCGCGCCACCTGGTTGATCTCGATGCCGGGCAGGCGGATGACGGGAGCGGAGCGCCCTTCGTAACGGCGCGAAACCGCCAGCATGCGGGCCGAAAGCTCGTTGAGATCGAAAGGTTTGACCAGATAATCGTCCGCACCGGCGTTCAGCCCGGCAATCCGGTCGGAGACCTGGTCATGGGCCGTCAGAATGATCACCGGTGTTGCGTCGTCGCGCTGGCGCAGGCTTTGCAGAAGGGTGATGCCCTCGCCATCCGGCAGGCGCATGTCGAGCAGGATGAGGCCGTAACCCATCGTCAGCGTCGCCGCCATGGCGTCGCCCAGCGTCTTGAACCAGTCGACAGCATGGCCCGCCGCCGCGACATGGTCCCGCAGCGCTTCGCCCAGCACATGATCGTCTTCAACAAGCAGAACCCGCAAGACAGCTCCCTCTATCGCTTCGTCCTGCGTATCTCTTTCTCCGGATAAGCGTCAAGCACGGTGTTTCAGCTGTTCTGGCGCTGGGTGCAGCCGCCGAACACATCGAGCGAGGGATCGTAGACCGAAGTGGAGACATTCATCATGCCAAGGATGCTGTGGAAATAATTGTCGTGCGAGCGCCCGCCCTCTGCCGCGGTTTTTGCGAGGCAGGCTTTGTTGAGCCCCATGGATTTCGCAAAGTCGTCGTCGAACCAGACGAGAAACGGCACATGGGTCTGCTGGTCGGGCGCCAGCAGATAGGGCGCGCCATGCAGGTAGACGCCGTTCTCGCCAAGCGACTCACCGTGGTCCGACGCATAGATCATGCCCGTCGCCAGCCTGTCGGAACGGGCCTTCAGCTTGTCGATCACGGTCGAGAGGAAATGGTCGGTATAAAGAAGCGTGTTGTCGTAGGAGTTGACGATCTCCGCGTCGGAGCAGTTGCCAAGCTCGGCCGTGCGGCAATCCGGGGTGAACTTACGGAATTCGTCGGTATAGCGCAGATAATAGGTCGGCCCGTGGCTGCCCATCTGGTGCAGCACGATGACGCTGTCCCTGGTGACGTTATTGAGCCAGGAGTCGAGCTTGTCGAAGAAGATATCGTCGCGGCATTCCCCGCCGGTGCAGAAGCGGCTGTCATTGGTGGAGGGCAGGTCGAAATAGGGGATGCGGTCGGCCACGTTCTTGCTGCCGGTATTGTTGTCCAGCCATGTCGCACTGACCCCGGCATGGACGAGAACATCCATGACGTTTTCATTGGCGAGCGCCTTTTTGTGGCTATATTGCGAACGCGGGAACTTCGAGAACATGCAGGGAATGGAAATCGCCGTTGCGGTGCCGCAGCTGGTCGTGTTCGGAAAATAGATCACGCCACGTTTTGTAAGTTCGGGATTGGTATCGCGCCCATAGCCATTCAGGGAAAAGTTCGCGGCCCGCGCGGTCTCGCCCGCAACGATGACGGTGATGCGGGGTTTGCGGACGCCGCCCAATGAAGGCAGGACCTTCGCATCCCCGCCGACCGGGCTGACCTGAATATCGACTTCCTTGCCCGCCAGCGTGAAATAATGAATGGCCGACATGATCGGCGACAATGGATTGACGCTTTTGACGATATCCTTGTGCTGGCGCACGGCGGTTGTGAAGGTCTTGGAATTGGCGAAGCTGATGATGCCGGCGATGGAAAGACAGATCAGGATGCTGATCGTGTTCCACAAAAGCTTGTCGAGGATCGGGCGGTGGCGCACACGCACGGTGACGATGAGGAGGGACGGCACCAGCCCGTAAATCGCCATGTGCCAGAGAAAGCCGGGCGTGATCAGATTGCCGGCTTCCGCCTGCGTCGTCTCCATGGCGTTGCGGATCATGTCGCTGTCGATGACGATGCCGTAGCGATCCATGAACCAGGAAGCGGCCGCCGCCGCGAAGACCAGGAAGATCAAAAACGGCTTGATGAGATATTTGGCGGAAAAAATGATGATGAGGGCGCCGAGAAAGGCGGCCATGGCGGCATAAAGCGCGACGATGGCAACCGGATAGGCGGAAAGATAGGTGTGAACCTTCGACCAGAATGTCCGGTTCGTGAAAAACAGCAGATAGGCTGCCGTCAGCAGGCTGAGCGGCACGCTGCCGATTTCCGGACGATATGTTACTGTTCCTGTCGCTTTCGCGGTAAAAAGAGCCACTGTCAGATCCACCAGATTTCCAATAGGCCGGCGGCAACGGAGACGGGGCGAAAACGCCGCCGTCCAGGCTGCCGCATGGGCCGATCAATGGCGGATGCGTCATTTTGCTGACATCAACCTGAAGGCTTGTCATGGAAGTGTCATACTCCGTCGTGGCCGTTCGGTGGTGGTGTTTCAGATCGTCGAGACGATAGAGCCCTTAATTGAGGCCCACGATGCCTGTGGCGGTGGTGCGCGTTGCAAATATGCGCGTGGCCCTGACCGGCAGCAGGCTGCCTGCGGGCAGGTTCTGGAAGGTCACCGTCGCCCCGGAAAGCAGGGTCAGGCAGAGATGGCCGCCATTGCCCACATAGATGGCGCGGGTGGGGGAAGGAAGCGGGCTCGTATCGTCCGGAACGACATCGAAAGCGTGGGATGCCGGGGATTCGAGGCCGGCGGCGTGGTGTTCGTAAGTCTCAGCCATTGCTGTCTCCCGTAAATCGAAATCTGCCGCGATTATGGGGTGCGCCGCGGCTGCGGGGAAAAGCGGGGACAGGAAATATCCGGACAGGATTTCGTTCCTGTTTTCGGCCGGCCCGCAAGCGCGTCATTCTTTTCGCAATCCCATGCGGTTACGCCGCCCCCGCCTGTTGCTACCGATGCGGCGCAAACGGGTGATGGCGGATTTTTCGTCCACGGGATCGACAGGCGGGCGGGTGCTGCCGCTTCAATTGCGCATATGGAGAATGAAGGCCCTGACGGCGGGAGAGGCTTCCGTTTTCCGGTGGGCGATGGCGAGGTCCGAGGTCGTGGAACTGGCGGCAAGCGGCACATAGCGCACACCGGGCAGCCTCAGGCAATTAAGCGAGCGCGGCACCAGCGCGACGCCGAGGCCGATGGCCACCATGCTGGCAATCGTGGTGTAGTCCCTGCCTTCCGGGGTGATCGCCGGCTGGAACCCGGCTTCATTGCAGGCCTCTATCGTATTGTAGTGAAAGCCGACATCCGGTGGCTGTCGCGGGGTAATGAAGGTCTCGCCGGCAAGGTTTTTCAGATCGACCTGCAGCGCAAAGGCCAGGGGATGGTTTTCAGGAAGTGCGGCCATCAGCGGTTCGCGCAGCACCACATGGGTTGTCACACCTTCCGGAACAGGCGCGGGCGGGCGGATGAAGGCGAAGTCCAGATTGCCGTCGGCAATCTTGGCCAGTTGCAGCCGCATCTCCATTTCGATCAATTGCAGCTCCACATCGGGATGGGAAGCGCGGAAACTGGCGATGGACCGGATCATCAGGCCGGAATAGGCGGCCGAGGCGACATAACCGATGGAGATGCGCCCGGTTTCGCCGCGGTCGACGCGTTTGAGCGCCGCAAGCGTCGCCTCGGCATTGGCGAGGATTTTCCGGGCGTCCTCGTAGAGAAGCTGGCCGGGCGTGGTCAGCTTCACCGAGCGGCGCGTCCGGTCGAGAAGCGGCATGCCGACAATCTGTTCGAGCGCCATGATCTGCTGGCTCAAGCCCGGCTGGGCAATGCCGAGGCGGGCGGCGGCGCGCTCGAAATTGCGCTCATCCACCAGCGTGGTGAAATAGCGCAGGTGGCGCAATTCGAATGTTTCTGCCCGGCTTGCCGGTTTCCTGCCCATCGTCACGGCCTTTCCGGCAGATTTGAATAATTCCAAGCTATTATCTATGTAAGTTTTCATAATCAATAGTTCTGAAAAAAACCGGCTGCGCTTATTGGATCGCAATTCGTCCCTTGCGTAATAAGATGACTTAAATTCTCCAGAAAAATACCGCCTTATGGTGGCGCGGGTGATGAAGGGTCTTGGGGTGCAGGGAAAAACCAAACACATTTCCATTCTGGCTGGCGGTTGCGCCGTCGTCGCTTATGTGGCCTTTTTGGCTCCGGCTTCCGCCCTTGCGCAGGAGGCCGGTACGACGGTGCTGCAGGCCATCACCGTGGAGGGCGCCAAAAATCAGGACCCCAAGGCGCCGGTGAAAGGCTATGTGGCGAAAACCAGCGCCAGCGCCACCAAGACGGGGCGATCCCTGATCGAGACGCCGCAATCCGTATCCGTCATCACCAAGGACCAGATGGATGCTCAGAGCGTCCGCAATCTCAGCGAGGCGCTGAACTATGTTCCGGGTGTCGTCGCGCAGCCGTTTGGGGCGGATCCGCGTTTCGATGCGCCGCGCATTCGCGGGTTTCAGGGAAACCAGTTGCAGTTCCTGAACGGTCTGCGGCTGATGCGCACCGCCGGTGCGCCCTCCTATGAGGTCTACGGTCTGGAGCGCGTGGAAGTCATTCGCGGGCCTGCTTCCGTTCTTTTCGGTCAGGGCAATCCCGGCGGCCTCATCAATCTCATCAGCAAGCGGCCGACCTTCGAACGGTTCGGCGAAGTCGGTGTGCAGATCGGCAGCTTCGACTATTACCAGTCGATGTTCGATATTGGCGGCCCGGTGGCGGATAGCGACAGTTTCGCCTATCGCCTGACCGGCCTTGCGCGCAACGCCCATGCCCAGACGGACAATTTGCAGAACGACCGTTATTTCATCGCACCGGCGCTGACCTGGCAGCCGGACGAGGATACGAAGCTGACGGTTCTTGCCTCCTATCAGCACGACAATCCGAGTTCGCCATCCGGCCTGCCGCCGGCGCTGACCTATCTCAGACCCGGCAATATGCTGGATCGCAGCTTTTATGTCGGCGATCCGTCCTTCGATACGTCGAGCCGCAAATTCACCAATATCGGCTATGAATTCGAGCACCGTTTCGACGAGACCTTCACCTTCCGGCAGAATGCGCGTTATTCCAATTTCGACTGGTCCTACCGCGCGCTCGGCATGTCTTCGACCAGCGGCGGCATGATCGGCAATCTCATCCGCCGCAATGCGACGTTCCAGGACGAGCTGCTGAACACTTTCAACATCGACAACAGCCTGCAGGCGGAGTTCTCCACGGGGCCGATCGACCACACCCTGCTTGTCGGGCTGGACTACCGTTATTTCGACAACAACGTCAAAACCGAATTCTGGGCCGCGACGCCGCTCAATCCCGTCAATCCGGTCTATGGCGGGCCGATCAGCCTCACCTCGCGCACGCTTTATGCCGATGTGAAGACGGATATTTCCCAGATCGGCCTTTATGCGCAGGATGAGATGGCCTTCGAGAACTGGCGCATCACCGCCGGCCTGCGGCAGGACTGGGCAAGCACCAGCGGCACCACCTTCAACGGCACCACCTACCGTTCGCTCGACAAGGACGATCACAAGCTGACCGGCCGCGTCGGCGTCAGCTATCTGTTCGATGGCGGCATCGCGCCCTATGTCAGCTACGCGACCTCCTTCGAACCGGTGCCGCAGCCGGCTGTCGGCGATGCGCCGAAACCGACCACCGGCGAACAATGGGAAGCGGGCGTCAAATACCAGCCCGAGGGTTTCGACGGTTTCTTCTCCGCCGCGGTCTACGATCTGACACAGAAAAACGTCACGACGACGGTGGGCGGCGTGACGCAGCAGATGGACGAGGCGCATGTGAAAGGCCTCGAGCTTGAAGGCGTCGCAAGCCTTGCCGACGGGCTCGACCTGCGCGCGGCCTATACCTACATGGACAGCGAGGTCTCCGGCCGCGTGAATAACGGCAAGGAGCTGGACAGCACGCCCCGGCACGCCGCAAGCCTCTGGCTGGATTACACTTTCCCGGAAGATACCGCCCTTGAGGGTTTCGGCATCGGCGGCGGTGTGCGTTATGTCGGAAAACGCTATGGCGATGCCGCCAATACCTTCGAGATGAAGGGCCTCGCCCTGCTCGATCTCGGCGTGCATTACGAGAAAAACGGCTACCGCGCCTCGCTTCTGGTGCAAAACTTGACTGATAAAGAATATATTTCTAGTTGCTCCACTTTCGGATGCTATTACGGTGACGGAAGAACGGTTATGGGCAAGCTGACCTATCGTTGGTGACGCCATATCAAAGTGAAGCAGCAGGGGCATGACGCGCAAGGATCGATGGATGTCCCCCCTTTGGGGGCGGCGGGAATTTTTAGGCCTGCTCGCTGCTTCGGCTCTTGCTGGCAAGGCGCGGGCGGCGGTCACGCCACGCCTTGCCGCCATCGACTGGGCCATGCTGGAAACCGCCGTTGCGCTCGGCGTCATGCCGGTGGCGGCGACCGAGCTCATCCAGTTCCGGGTGGATGCGGTCGAGCCGGAAATCCCTGCAACCGTCGCCGATCTCGGCCTGCGCGGTGCGCCGAATTTCGAGCTTCTGCAACTGAGCCGGCCCGATCTCATTCTGATTTCGCCCTTCTACACCCGCTATACCGGCAGGCTGGAAGCGATTGCCCCGGTCTTCTCGCTGCCCTTTTACGTGAAGGGCGAGCCGCCTTTCGCAAAGGCGCTGGCGGCGGTCTCAGCCCTTGGCGAAAAGCTCGGCAGGGCCGATGAGGCGCGCAGGGTTCTGGGCGAAACGGAAGCGGCGCTGCAAGCCATGCGGACCCGCCTTGCCGGTTTTGCGGCGCGGCCGACCTATGTGATTAACATCGGCGACGCCCGGCATTTTCGCGCTTTCGGTGCAGATAGCATGTTCGGGGATGTTCTTGCCCGGCTGGGGCTCGCCAATGCCTGGGTGGATCGTTCGCAATTCACCTTCGCGGCCCCGGTGCCGCTTGAAAACCTCGCCGCTTCGCCCGATGCGCGCATCGTCATCGTCTCCGATATTCCGGTCGAGGCGCGGGAAACCCTGCGCAGCAGCGCCATATGGCGCGCGCTGCCTGCCGTGCGGGAAAACCGGGTGGTCACGCTCGGCAATGTCGGCCCCTATGGCGGCATCACCGCCGGCATGCGCTTTGCGCGGCTTCTGAGCGAAGCGCTCTCGGCGCAGGGAGAAGCCCTGTGACGGCGCGGCCTCTCCAGCTTTTCTTCGGGCTGCTGTTCGTTCTGGCCTGCGGGCTTTCCCTGCATGCCGGGCTGTTGCGGCTGCCTTTCGGTGCATGGCCCGGCCCGCCGTTCGATGCTGCCACCATGTCGATGGATCAGGTGATTTTCGCCTTCAGCCTGATGCCGCGCGTGGCGGTCGCCATTCTGGCGGGCGCGATGCTCGGCCTGTCGGGCGCGCTTTTCCAGCAATTGCTGCGCAATCCGATTGCCGATCCTTCGACGCTCGGCATCTCGGCCGGCGCGCAACTGGCCATCGTTATCGCAACCCTGTTCTTTCCGTCGGTGCTGGATGGCAACCGCGCCTTGGTGGCGCTCGCCGGCGCGGCCGGTGCGGCCGGCATCGTGTTTCTTCTCGGCTGGCGACGCTCCTTCGAACCGGTGACCATGGTGGTGTCGGGGCTGCTGGTCGGCATCACCGCCGCGTCCGTTTCCGCTGCGCTGACGCTGGCACAGGGCGAATATCTGATGTCGCTGGTCGTCTGGAACGGCGGCTCGCTCAGCCAGCAGGACTGGTCGAACGCCTTGTCTCTCGCGTTTCAGCTTGTTGCCGGGCTCGTGCTGACCGGCCTGCTGATAAAGCCGCTGACGGTCCTCGGTCTCGGCGATGCCGGTGCGCGATCGCTCGGCGTCTCGCTGTTTTCGATCAGGCTGGCGGTCGCCGCCGTCGCGGTCATGCTGGCCGCCTTCGTTGCCTCGGCGGTCGGCCTCGTCAGCTTCATCGGCCTTGCAGCACCTGCGCTCACCCGGGCGCTCGGTGTGCGGCGTTCGTCTTCGGTGCTCCTGGTTTCCCCGCTTCTGGGCGGTCTGCTGCTGTGGTTCTGCGACGGTCTCGTGCAGCTTCTGGCAAGCACGACGGCCGAAGTTTTTCCGACCGGCGCGGTAACGGCCCTGATCGGCGGCCCGCTGCTTCTGTGGTTGCTGCCGAAAATCCGGCCGACCGATGTGCATCGCGGTGAAGGTGTCGAGCTGGCGACAAGACGCCGGCTTACGGCCCTGCTGCCGGTACTGGCCGTCATGGCGGGGCTGGTTTTTGCAGCGCTCGCCATCGGCAAAGGGCCCGATGGCTGGACGGTGCTGAAGGCTGACGATCTGCAAAGCCTGCTGCCGTTCCGCTGGCCGCGGCTGGTGGCGGCCGTGGCCGCAGGCGGTCTTCTGGCCATGGCGGGGGCGCTTCTCCAGCGGCTTACCGGCAATCCCATGGCAAGCCCGGAAGTGATCGGCGTCAGCGGCGGTGCAGGCCTCGGTTTTGCCGCCGCCATCACGATTTTTCCGGCCGCCGGTCTTTTCGAACTGTTTTGCGGCGCTGGCATCGGCTCTGCGGGCGTCATGATCCTCGTCCTGCTGTTTTCCATGCGCCGGCACCTCGCGCCGGAAAAAATCCTGCTCGCGGGCATTGCCATCAGTTCGCTCTGCTCGGCCGTTCTCTCGGCACTGCTTGCCATTGGCGACCAGCGGGCATGGCAGATCCTCGCCTGGCTCAGCGGCTCGGGTTCGACGGCGACACCGGCTTCGGCGATCTTTCTCGCCATTCTTTCCGTCGTGCTGCTGGCGGGCGCGCTATCGGTCACGCGCTGGCTGACGATCCTGCCGCTCGGACGCGATGTGCCGCTCTCCCTTGGTCTGCCGCTCGGGGCGGCGCGCATCGCCGTCATCGCGGTGGCGGGCATTGCCACCGGGGCTGCCTCGCTTCTCGTCGGTCCCTTGAGTTTCGTCGGATTGATGGCGCCGCATATTGCGCTTCGCGCCGGTTTCACCACGCCGCGCGACCATCTCTTCGCCTCCTTCCTGTTCGGCGCGGTGCTGATGGCGCTTTCCGATCTCGGCGCACGGACAGTCACCTTTCCTTATGAGCTGCCGCTCGGGCTTTTTGCGGCGCTTGCCGGCGCGCCCTATCTGATCTGGCTTTCAGGCAGACGATGATGAATTTTTTGAACGATGTACGGAGATGAGAACCATGGGTCAGGCAGCACTTGCCGTCGATTATGACGATATTCCGCTTTTTTCTCTCGACGGCGTGACGATGGAAGTGCCGGGCAGGACATTGCTGCAGCCGCTGACGGCCAGTTTTGCGACCGGCAAAACCATCGGCCTGATCGGTCATAACGGTTCGGGAAAATCCACCCTGCTCAAGATTCTCGCGCGGATTCAGGAGCCGACGGCGGGCAGGGTCTCATTCGAAGGTAAGGCTCTCGGCGCCTGGGGCAATCGTGAATTTGCGCGAAAGCTCGCCTATCTGCCGCAATATACGCCGGCCGCTTCCGGCATGCTGGCCAAGGAGCTGGTGGCGCTCGGCCGTTATCCCTGGCACGGCGCGCTTGGGCAGTTCACCAAAGCCGATCAGGAGAAGGTGGACGAAGCCATCGAACTCACCGACACCGTCGCCTTCCGCGACCGGCTGGTGGATACGCTTTCCGGCGGCGAGCGCCAGCGCGTGTGGCTTGCCATGCTGGTGGCCCAGAACGCCGAAAGCCTGCTTCTCGACGAACCCATCTCCGCACTCGATATGGCGCACCAGATCGAAGTGCTTTCGCTGGTGCAGAGACTGTCGCGCGAAAAGGGTCTCGGCGTCATCGTCGTGTTGCACGACGTCAACATGGCGGCGCGCTTCTGCGATGAGATCGTCGCGCTTCATTCCGGCCAGCTTATCGCACGGGGAACGCCGCAGGAGATCATGACGCCGGAGACGCTGCAGCGCATCTATGGCGTCCGCATGGATGTCATGACCCATGCCGCCACCGGCTTTCCCGTCGCCCTGCCGCTTTGAGGTTGTTGCAGCAAAACAACGGCCGGCAACGCTGGCTGTTGATGGCGATTCCGCGCGCATTTCCCGCCCTAACAATGTCTTAATGGCATCCTACCGCCATCAGACATTGTTAACCGTTCCGCTTTCATCGCCTCCAATTAAGTTGTTTTGGATCGATTTCAGGGAACAAACGTTAACAGTGCGGAATTCAATATCCGGAGAGGGCAAGAAGGGCTGCTGCGGGTAGGAATAAAACAGGAGAAAATCAGATGAAAAAGGCTGTTGCCGTAACTTTTGCCGCATTGACGATGGGCCTCGGCGGAACCGCATCCGCCCTCGCTGCCGACCTTGCAAGATATGAGCCGGCTCCGCAGGAGCAGGACGATCGCAACGGCGTCAAGATCGGTTACCTCACCTGCGATATCGGCGGCGGCGTCGGTTACGTTCTCGGCTCGGCCAAGGAACTGGATTGCACCTTCCAGTCTACCATGGGCGCCCGTCGCACCGACCATTACACCGGCGCCATCCGCAAGATGGGTGTCGACCTCGGCTTCACCACGCAGGGCCGTCTGGTCTGGGCCGTTTTCGCCCCGACCGCAGGTTACCACCGCGGTTCGCTCGGCGGCCTTTATCAGGGCGCAACGGCTGAAGTCACCGTCGGTCTCGGCGTCGGCACCAACGTTCTCGTTGGCGGCACGTCCGGCTCCATCCAGCTGCAGACGGTCAGCGTGACGGGTCAGGTCGGTCTCAACCTCGCCGCCACCGGCACCTCCGTGACGCTCACGGCCATGAACTGATCGGCAAAGTGCCCGGCCCCGGCCGGGCATTCTGTCGCATGTCAAAACACGCCCTCTTCGTTGTCAGACGGAGAGGGCGTTGTATTATCCGGGCCATGATTTCCACATTCAGAAGTGTCGCGGCAGTGACCGCCTGTTCTTTCCTTTTGGCGACAGCCGCTTTTGCCGAGGGCGATGCGGCCCATGGGGAGAAGGTCTTCAGCCGCTGTTCCACCTGTCACAGCATCGACACGCCACGCACCCGCATGGGGCCGCATCTGATGGGTGTCGTCGGCAGGCCGATGGCTTCCGTGACCGATTACGGCCACTATTCGCAGGCGCTGAAGGATGCCGGCGCGGCTGGCCGGGTGTGGTCGGAAGAGGAACTGCAAAAATTCATCGCCAGCCCGAAAAAGGCGATACCGGGAAATGCGATGCGCTTTTTCGGGCTGTGGAGCGAAACCGATATAGCGGATTTGATCGCCTATCTGAAAACGCATCCCATGCCGCAATAGCAGTCAAAGCGGCGCTTCAGCGATAATCTCTTCCGCCTCTTCGAAGGTCATCGCCATGACTTTCGCGCCGATCTCGAAGCCGAAGCCGTTGCGGGCGAAAGCGGAGAATTCCTTGGCCTTGCGCTTCTCGTCCAGTTCGACACGGCGAAACGGTCCGAAGGCGCGCTTGCGCGCGAAGATGACGGCGGCGACGAGATCGTTTGTTTCCTGCAACGCGACCGCAGCCGTTTCACGGGCGATACCCTTGATCTGAAGTTTCTGCGCGAGCCCGCGTTTCGATTTGCCGCTGCGCTGGCCGCTCCGCACGGCGATTTCCGCGAAAGCCGTGTCGTCGAGCGCCTTGATGCCATAAGCGAAGGTCACGGCAAATTCGCCGAGCGCCCTGACCTGCGCCGGGCTGATATCCTCGAATTTTTCCCGCGCCTTGCGCATGATGGCGTCGCGCAGCTGCTTTTCCGTCATCATGCGCTGTTCCAGCCGGTAGAGAGCGGAATTGCGCGCCCAGGACAGCATCCGGCTGGTGGGTTCAATGGCCGGCGCGTCGCCGTCCACGGCCATGTCGTCGGTCAGGAAGGGGCTGGAATCGTCGTTCATTCCGCTTTTATAGCGCGGTGAACCCGTCTTGCCAGTTCCTTCCCGGCCCGTTTCCTCCGGTTTTTCAGTAGCTCAAGGCGTTTGCGCGCCGGTTGCGGCGACATAGACCGAATAAAGCGATTTCGTCGCGGTGATGAACAGGCGGTTCTTTTTCGGGCCGCCGAAGGTGAGGTTGGCGACCGTCTGCGGCACCTTGATCTTGCCGAGGAGCGTACCTTCGGGGGAAAAGCAGTGAACGCCATCGCCGGCGCTGGTCCACAGGTTGCCGGCCGTATCCAGGCGGAAACCGTCCGGCAGGCCATTGTCGAGATTGCAGAATTCCCGGCCGTTGGTGAGCTTCGCGCCGTCCACCACGTCGAAGACGCGGATATGGCGCGGGCGGGAGACATCGTGGCTGTAAGAACTGTCCGCGACGTAGAGCTTCGTCTCATCAGGCGAAAACGCAAGGCCGTTCGGCTGCATGAAGTCGTCAATGACGATGTCGATCTTTCCGGTTGCGGGATCGAGCCGGTAGACATTGCGCGTCTTCTGTTCCGGCTCGGCTTTGTAGCCCTCGTAATCGGAAAGAATGCCGTAGGTTGGGTCAGTGAACCAGACGCCGCCATCGGATTTGACCACCACGTCATTGGGTGAGTTCAGCCGCTTGCCGCCGTTGCTGTCGGCGAGAACCGTGATCGAGCCGTCCACTTCGGTGCGGGTGACGCGGCGGCCGCCATGCTCGCAGGAAACGAGCCGCCCCTGCCGGTCGCGGGTATTGCCGTTGGTGAAATTGGAGGGCTGGCGGAACACCGATATCCCGCCGTCCGGCACCCAGCGTAACATGCGCTGATTGGGAATATCGCTGAACAGCAGGCAGTTCAGATCGGCAAACCATACCGGGCCTTCGGCCCAGCGGCAGCCGGAATAGAGCTCTTCCAGCTCGGCATTGCCGACGATCAGATGGCGGAAGCGGTCATCGTGGATTTCGTAAGGAGAGGTCGTGTCTGTGGTCATGAGCGTGATCCGCTTGGGGGCTTGTCGTTATGGGTTCAGCGCGTGGCCTTGGGGCCGCTTGCCAGAAGAATGACGGAGATGATGATGAGGCCGGTGAGGATGAGGCGGATGCCGGCGCCGAAACCATAGGTGTTCAGCATCGACACCACCAGGAACATGAAGAGCGAAGCGCCCCAGATGCCGGGAACATTGGAATCGCCGCCCGCCACCGCCGTTCCGCCGATGACGACGACGGCGATGGACATCAGCAGATATTCCGAGCCCATATTGAGCGCCGCACCGCCGGAAAAGCTGGCGAGCAGATAACCCGCGATGGCAGCAAGTACCGCGCAGAGCACATAGGTGACGAAACGTGCGCCGTCCACGGGAATGCCGGTCATGCGGGCGGCGAAGGTGCTCTGGCCGATGGCGGAAATCCAGCGTCCGTAAAACGAGCGGTCGAGCAGCAGCCAGGCGATGACCGAGAGCAGCAGGGCCACGAGGGCGACATTCGGAATGCCGAGAGAGCTTGATGTCGCGAATGTGGCCAATGTTTCCGGCGGCTTGATGCGCAGGCCGCGGTTCGACCAGATGGCGATGGATTGCACGATGAAGCTCATGGAGAGCGTCGCGATGATCGGCGGGATGCGCAGGAGCTTGATCAGCGCATAATTGCCGATGCCGATGGCGATGCCGATCAGGATGGCGATCAGCAGTCCGGGCAGGATAAGTCCGTCGGACACATCCATGAATTTCAGGGCGAGCGTCCCCGACAGCGTCATCGTGGCGGGCACGCAGAGGTCGATATTGCCCGGTCCGAGCGTGATGACGAACATCTGGCCGATGCCGACGATGACCGAAAAGGCCGCGAAAGTCAGTGCGGCATGCGACAGGCCGAAGGAGCTTGCGCCGCCGGTGAAGAGCACGGTGACAATCCAGACGACCGCCGTTGCGGCAAAGGACCAGATCCATGGTTTTCTGGTGAGGGAAGAGAGCCCGTTCATTGGTTTTTCTCCCGCTTTTCAAGACGGTTGAGCAGGATGCGCAGCGCCAGCACGATGATGAGGATCGCCCCCTGCGCGCCGATCTGCCAGTCCGGCGAAATGCGCATGAAGGAGAGGAACGAACCGGCGAGCGTCAGCGTCAGCGCGCCGATGACGGCGCCGATGGGCGATACCCGGCCGCCGACGAATTCGCCACCGCCGAGGATGACGCCGGCAATCGAGAGCAGCGTGTAACGCAGCGCGATATTGGCGTCGGCCGATGTCGTCAGCCCGACGAGGGCGATACCGGACAGCACCGCGAAGAAACCGGCCAGCGCAAAGGTGGCGGCGCGAATGCCGACGACCGACCAGCCGGAGCGCTCGACCGAGCGGAAATTGCCGCCGACGCCGCGCATCAGCACGCCGAAGGAAGAGCGCATGACGATATAATGGGCGACGACCGCGATCAGGATGCTGGCGACGATGGCGATCGGCACGAAAGGCGGTTTCGCGTCATCAGCGCCCGGATGAAGGCTGGGGCCTGGCCGCCGGGCGAGGGCAGAATGAGGACGGCGAGGCCGCCCCAGACGAAGCTCATGCCGAGCGTGACGACGATGGAGGGAAGGGCGCGGATATGGATGATGGCGCCTAGCAATGCATAAACCGCAATCGCACCGGCAAAGATCGCAATTCCGAGGATGGGCGTGGTTTGCAGGAAAGTGGCGGTCACACAGGCGCAGAAACTGACGAAGGTACCCATCGACAGATCGAGATCGTTGACCGACATGATCAGCATCTGCGCAATGGTGGCGAGCGCAATCGGCACCGCCAGATTGAACAGCAGGTTCATGCCGGTATAGCTCATGGCGCGCGGCTGCATGTAGAAGACGGCGGCGAGCAGGAAGGCGAGCGAGGCGGCGGGAATGATGAGGCGAAGGGCGTTTGCCGAGAGTTTCATGCGTGGTCTTCTCCGGCAAAGGAGGCCGCCAGCACATTCTGCTCGGTAATATCGTCGCCGACGAGTTCCGCCTGGATGGCGCCGTCGCGGAACACGTAGACCCGGTCGCAGAGACGGATTTCATCCATTTCGGTGGAGTACCAGATGAAGGTGCGGCCGTGGGAGGCTTCGGTTCTCAAAATGTCATAGACCTCCTGTTTGGTGCCGATATCGACGCCGCGCATCGGGTCGTCCATCAAAACGGTACTGGCGGTGGTGGCGAGCGCGCGGGCGAAAAGCACCTTCTGCTGGTTGCCGCCGGAAAGCGAAAGGATCTTGTTGCCCATGTCGGGCGTGCGGATTTCTATACGCTTTTTCCATTGCGCCCCAAGCTCGGTTTCCTTGGCTCTGTCCACCATGCCTGCGGCTGAAATATCCCTGAGCGAGGCGATGGACAGGTTTTTGAGGATGCTCCACAGCGGAAAAGTGCCGTTCAGGCTGCGATCACCCGCCACGAAGGCGAGATCGGTCTTGCGCGCGGGCAGCCAGCTATTGTTGCGGGCAAGATAAAGATCGAGCAGCGCTTCGGTCTGGCCATGGCCGCCGAGACCGGCAAGGCCGACGATCTCGCCGCGAAAGGCCTCGAAGGCAAGGCCTTCGCCCCGGCGTGCCGGCATGGAAAACACCTTTTCGCCTGCCTTGCGGCTTTCACCCCGTCGCCTGTCCTGTTCCTTGACGACGCTGCCCATGGCCTCAACCAGCGAGCGGGTGGTGAAGTCGGCGGCCTTTCGGTCGGCCACCACCCGGCCATCCTTCATCACCACGATACGGGTGGCCGTCGAAAGAATTTCGCCGAGAATATGCGAGATCAGCAGAACCGAGCCGCCCTCACGCACGAAACGGCGGACATAATCCATCAGCTGCTCGGCGAGACCGGCATCCAGCGAAGAGGTGGGTTCATCGAGGATCACCAGTCTCGGCGCGTTCGGTATGCGGCAGAAATTGATGGCGATTTCCACCATCTGCCGTTCGGCGATGGAAAGTTCAGCGATGGTCAGCTCGCAATCGATACCGTGGCCGGGAAAAATTGCGTCCAGTGTCTGGCGGATAGTCGTCAGCGCACGGCCGCGCCAGTTTCGCCCACCTGTGGCGGCATGCATGATGCGGACATTTTCGCTGATCGTCAGGTTCGGGCAAAGCGACAGTTCCTGAAACACGCAGCGAACGCCGTTCGCGCGCGCGGCGGCAATGCCGTGGCGGTTTTCGTTACCGCCATAGGAAACGGAGCCCTCATGCGGCGTCAGCCCGCCATTGATGACGTTGACAATGGTGGACTTTCCCGCGCCGTTATGGCCGACGAGCCCGAGGCATTCCCCCGTGCGGATAACGAGATCGGCCCCATCCAGCGCTCTTACCGCGCCGAACACGACCTTTACGCCGCGCGCAGCGACGACCTCTTCCGCCTCGATGATGTCATTCATGAGCAACTACGCCAGTGATGTGAAAAGTGATGTGAAAATCGGATGATACGGTGGCTATTGCGGCACCCGTTCCGGGAGCGCCGCAATAGTCAGGCTCTGGGTCGATCCGGCCTATTTGGCCGATGCGATGGCCTTCTGGGCGTCTTCCTGCGAATATTCCACATTCGCCACGCCGCCCTTCTGGGTCGTCTTCAGGTTTTCCTCGAGATTGGCCTGATCGATGCGCAGGAAGGGCACGGTCAGGTCCTTCTTCACATCCTTGCCGTCGAGGATTTGCTGCGCCACCCAGAAAGCCAGCGTCGAGACGCCGGGCGCGATGGAGACGGACATGGTCTCGTAACCGCTTGCGTCCTTCTGCTGCTTCCACCATTGCAGCTCGTCTTCGCGGTTGCCCATGACGATGGTGGGTGTCGGGCGCTTGGCGGCGGCAAAAGCCTGTGCCGCGCCGTAACCGTCACCGCCCTGCGTCACGACAGCCGCGACTTCCGGAAGGCTCGGCAGAATGCCGGCGACGGCGCGCTGCGCGACGTCCTGCGCCCAGTCGCCGTTGACGGAACCGACGATCTTGAACTGCGGGTTCTTGGCGACGCCCGCGGCGATGCCGGTGTGGATTTCATCATCCACTGAAACGCCCGCAAGGCCACGGATTTCAAGCAGGTTTCCACCCTTCGGCATGGCCTTGGCGAGATAGTCGATCTGGCTTTCGCCCATCGCCTTGAAATCGACCGCGATGCGCCATGCACAGGGCTCGGTGACGATGCCGTCGAAGGATACGACGGTGATGCCGGCATCGCAGGCTTCCTTCACCGCGCCGTTAAGCGCGGTGGGCGAAGCGGCATTGATGACGATGGCGTCGTAACCCTGAAGAATGAGGTTCTGGATCTGCGCGGCCTGTTCTGTCGCCTGGTTTTCGGCTGTGGTGAAGGCGTCAGCGGCGGCGACCTGCTTGTCGGCAACCGCCTGCTTGGTGATTTTGTCCCAGCTCGTCAGCATCGCCTGACGCCAGGAATTACCGGCATAATTGTTTGAAAGCGCGATTTTTTTGGCCGACGTATCGGCATGAGCGGTGATCGGCAAAGCTGCGCATGCGACAGCGGCCGATGCCAGAAGCATCTTCCTAATAGCCATTGATTTCCTCCCTGGTGGCTTGCCCTTTCGAGCCCGGAAACGCCCGTCTGTCGCAAATCTCCTCGGCGGCAGACAGAATTCCTTTGCACTGGAGCTCCTTTCCCCAGTAGAAGCGAGAATGACCAAGAAGATTTGGCTTGTACAGGCAGATCACGGCAATCTTCCTGCGGGTTTCCGCAGAAAGCATGCGGGAACCCGCAGGACGAAACGCCACTGCCGGGCGCAGAATGGATGATGCGGCGCCCTAGGGGTTGAAGCTTCGCCGCGATGGTCGAAGGCAGGCGCTTGGGAGGGCGTCCGCACATGCTGGATACGCCGAAAAGCGCTCTTTTTCATCATTATATGGGCATTTCGCGGCTGCTTGCCGGGCAGCTGGAATTTAATGCCATCATCCAGGCGGTCGCCACCGAGATCAGCCATATCATCCCGCATGACCATATGGATGTCTGCATCAAGCAGCTGGATGACAAATATCACATCGCCTATGAGAGCGGTCTCGTCAGCGCCTGGAGCCGGCAGCCGCCCGCCCTTTTGACCGGCAGCCCGATCCGTTCGCTGCTGTCAGGCGAGGTCGAATATCTCTTAAGCGGCGACGCCTGTTCCGATCCGCGCTTTCATTTCGAAGGGTCGTTTTCAAGCCCGATCATCGAACTCAACCTGCATAGCCGCCTGCATGTGCCGATGAAGGTGCATGGCGACATTATCGGCGCGCTGAGTTGCTCCTCGCACCAGTCGGACGCCTATACGATGGAGGATGTGGCGAATGCCCGCGCCGTCGCCGATTTGCTGGCGCCCTATTTCTACGCCATCCGCGCCGCCGAGCAGGCCAAACGCTCCGCCATCGAGGAGGCGCGCGCCAATGCCCGCGAGGAGGGCCTGCGTTTAGGCGCGCTGCAATTGACCGAGGCGCTGGAGGCCGAACGGCAGCGGATCGGCATGGATCTGCACGACCAGACGCTGGCGGATTTGACGCGGCTGGCGCGGCGCATCGAGCGCATGAGCCATACCCCGGACCTGTCAGGCGAGATGCTGGAGCCGGTGGTGCGCAGCCTGCAGCATTGCATGCAGGATCTGCGCGAGATCATCGAGGAGGCGAAACCTTCGATCCTGCAATTGTTCGGCGTCGTTGAAGCCATCGAGACCTATGTGGACCGTTCCGTGCGCGATAGCGGATCGGCAATCGACTGGTCGGTGACGGATGAGACGGACGGGCTGGTGGAAAGGCTGGACAAGACGGTGGCCATCTCGCTGTTCCGCATCGTGCAGGAGGCGGTCAATAACGCCATTCGCCATGCCCAGCCCGAAGCGATTGCCGTGAAATTGACCGCAATCGACGGCGGTTTGCGGGTGACGGTCAGCGACGACGGCAGCGGCGGCGGCGAAGGCGGGGTCTCCGGCGGCCTCGGCATCGGCAATATGAAGACGCGGGCGCGGCTGATTTCGGCGAAATTCGATATTGGCGGCAATGGCACGGGAGCGGGAACCCGCATCACCGTCACCTTGCCGGCAGGCGCTTTCGACCGGCGGGAGGAGTTGTGACATGGATGTGCTGATCGTCGAAGACGACGCGCTGCACCGCGCCTATCTGAACGAGGCGGTGCGTGCCGCCCTGCCGGAATGCGACAAGGTGCTGGAGGCGGCAAACGGAAGAACCGGCGAAAAGCTCGCGCGGGAAAACCGGGCCGCCCATATCGTCATGGATTTGCAGATGAACGAGCGCAACGGCATCGAGGCGGCGCGCACCATCTGGAAGGAAAGACCCGATACCCGCATCCTGTTCTGGTCCAACTATTCCGACGAGGCCTATGTGCGCGGTGTTTCCCGCATCGTGCCGGAAGGGGCCGCCTATGGCTACGTGCTGAAATCCGCCTCCGATGACCGCCTGCGGCTGGCGCTGCGCAGCATCTTCATCGAGGCGCAATGCGTGATCGACCGGGAAGTGCGCGGCCTGCAGGAAAAGAGCCTCGGCAAGGCTCATGGCTTCACCGATTCCGAATATGAAATCCTTGTCGATGTCGCGCTAGGACTTACCGACAAGGCGATTGCGCGGCGCCGTAACCTGTCGCTGCGCAGCGTACAGAACCGGCTGCAAAGCCTCTATGAGAAGCTGAACGTGCATCAGGCCGCCGGCGATGACGAGGCGGAAGGCCGGTATAATCTCAGAACTCGCGCCGTTACCGTCGCTTTCCTGCGCAAGCTGTTAAATTACAGCGCGCTGGAAAGGGCCGAGCGGGAGCTGTCGGAATGGGCGGGCAGCCGCTGATCCTCAGGGCAAAAAGGCAAGCAGCCGTCTTTCATCCGCCCTGAGGCCGGAGACGGGCTTTGCCCCGACCTTCAAAATGCGGCCAAGCTTTTTCTGCGCTTTCTCTTCCGTCGCGATATCGAGGACGGCCGGGTGCACATAGCTCTTGCGGCAGATGGCGGGCGTGTTGGAAAGCTCCGCCGCCGCTGCCTGGCACATACCCTTTATGCTCGGTTTGTCGCCCGCCGCCACATGTTCCATCGCGTTGCAGAAGGCCGCCAAAGTTCCGCCCCAGGTACGAAAGGTCTTGGCGGAAATGCCTTGCCCGCCGATGCGGGAGAGGTAAGCGTTGAGATCGCTGGAATCGACCGAATGCACCCGGTTTTCACTGTCCTGCCAGACGAAGAGTTCCTTGCCGGGCAGATCGGCGATCTCCTCGAGGATTTTCTGAAGGCGAGGGTGGCGCAATTGCCGTTTCACCTTCTGCCCGCCCTTGGCGGCAAACCGCAGCTCGATGGTTTCACCGAAGGAGACGTGCCGCTTGAGCAATGTCGTTGCGCCATAGGTGCCGTTGGTTTCGAGATAGGAGCGGTTGCCGACACGCAGATAGGCGGCATCGAGCAGCAGCGTGAGCGCCGCGAGCGTCATTTCCTGCCCGTGATCCTGTTTTTCTATATCGGCGATGGCGCGGCGGCGAATGGCGGGCAGCGCTCTGCCGAAGCTTTTGAGCTGGAAGAATTTCGTTTCGCCCCGGAGCGCATGCCAATCGGGATGATAACGATACTGTTTTCGCCCGCGGGCATCAAAGCCGGTTGCCTGCAGATGGCCGGCGGGGTCGATGCATATCCACACGTCCTTATAGGCGGGTGGCACGCCGAGCGCTTTGATGCGCTTCAGTTCGACGCTGTCGGAGAGAAGCTCGCCGCCCGGAAGGCGGTAACAGAAACCGCGTCCGCGTTTCTCGCGGGCAATACCCGGCTCCTGATCGTTGACATAGGCAAGTCCGATTTTGGCAAGAAGGCGGGTGGGCGGCTGTGGCATGGTTTTTTCCGGCAGGTTTCACGCTGCGGCAAACGAAAAACAGGCCGCCTTCGTTCCGGCGGCCTGTCGTTCCAATCGTGAGTTTTCTCAGCCGGCCTTTTTAATCAGCCGGCCTTGGCGATCCGCAGAATCTGCGATTCACCGCCGCCGCGCTCTTCGGTCACGGCATAGATCGCGCCATCCGGACCGACCTTCACGTCGCGAATGCGTGCTTCGAGCGGCAGCCGGCTTTCGGTGGCAACCCTGTCGCCATCGATATGCAGGATGACGAGACCCTGACTTACCAGACCGCCGACGATGAAGGCGCCCTTCCATTCGGGAATCTGGTCGCCTTCATAATAGGCCATGCCGGAGGGGCCGATGACCGGATCCCAATAATAAACCGGCTGTTCCATGCCTTCCTTTGCGGTAACGCCTTCGCCAACCGACCTTCCGCTATATTCGACGCCATAGGTGATGACCGGCCAACCGTAGTTCAGGCCGGCTTTCGGCATGTTCAGCTCATCGCCGCCGCGCGGGCCGTGTTCCACGGTCCAGAGCCTGCCTTCTCCATCCAGCGCTGCCGCCTGCAGGTTGCGGTGGCCATAGCTCCAGATTTCGGGGAGGGCGTTCTGCTGGCTGGCGAAAGGGTTGCCTTCAAAGGCCTTGCCCTGTGTATCGATGCGGAAGACCTTGCCAAGCCCGCTCGACAGGTCCTGCGCCTGCACGCGCGGCTTTGAATCGGAACGCTCGCCGACCGTGACGTAAAGCTCGTTGTTCGGCCCGAAGACGAGGCGGGAGCCGAAATGTTTGTCGCCATCATAGGTCGGCATCTGGCGGAAAATCACCGAGACATTGTCCAGCTTTGCCGCGCCGCTCTCCTCGGTCAGTTTCGCCGAGGCTACCGACGTGCCGTTGCCGCCATCGCGCGGTTCGGAGAAGGAGAAGAAGATGGTGCGTGATGTTTCGAAATCGGGAGCCAGCGCGATGTCGAGAAGGCCGCCCTGTCCGTCGGATGCCACCTCCGGCACGCCCGCGATCGCCGGGCCGGCCTTGCCGTCGGCGACGATATGGATGGCGCCTTCCTTGGCTGCGACGATCATGCGGCCATCGGGCAGAAACTCCATCGACCACAGATGCGGCAGGCCGTCCGCGATAACGGTTTTTTCGACGCTTGGCTGGGTGGCGGCCTGCGGCGCGCGGGTCTGGCCCTCAAAAGCCGGTTTCTGATCCGGCGCATTCGGCCGTTTCGTTTCGGCGGCCGGGGCCTGGGCCTGTGCAACGCCGGCAAGCGGCACGGCGAGCAACGCACACAGGATCGTCGAACTCAGAAATCGGTTGTTATGGAACATGGGTCTCCCTTCCATCGTTTACGTCAGGCAGAGAACCATTTGGGGAGGATTTCGTTTCCTGCGATAGTTTCAAGAAAACTTGATCACTCCGTGTGCAGGCGGCACGCTCTTTTCTCATCCATGCGAATTCATAAGGAACCGCCAGCCTGCGGTCACGTTTTCCCCTTTGTTACACGGAGAGCGCCATGCAGATCATCGACAACAAGACCATAGACGGGAACAGAACCAAGCCGATCCTCAACGTTGCGGAATTCTGCCGGCGTTACCGGCTGGACAAGGCCGAGGAAACCCGGCTCAGAAAGCTGTTCGGCGAGTTCGCCTCGCGGCACGAGCTTTTGATGAATGCGCAGCGCAAGCCGAGTTTCCGTTGATCATTCCTCCGGGTCGATAGATTTTCCGAAGATCATGAAGACATCATAACGGGTGTTCTTGCCCATTATCTGATGAGAAGGCTTGCGAATGCCCGGCATCGGCTCGGCGCGCAGGGGCCATTTCAGAACCACCCGTTTCGTCGCATTCTCCAGCGCAGCCTCCATCAGCTCCACCTGATCCGGGTCGGAGCCAACCAGTTCCCTCAGCACCCGCATCTCTTTTTTCACCAGCGCCGTGTTATGGCGCGGCGGATGCATGGGGTCGACGATCACCACCTCCGGTGAAAGCTCTTTCAGCAACTGGCGTGAATCTCCGTGAAGCAGCGTCATGCGCGCCGCCGCCTCGGCATAGGCGCCGCCAGCCTCCAATGCGCGGCGAATGCCGTCCGCAAGATGGGCATGCATTCCCGGCGAGCGTTCGATCAGCGTTACTTCTGCTCCCAGTGAAGCCAGCAGAAAGGCGTCGCGCCCGAGGCCTGCGGTCGCATCCACGATTTTTGGCGTGCGGCCCTTCGTGAAACCCGCGGCTTTCGGCAGAGCCTGTCCGCGCCCCTCGCTGGAGCGGAAACGGTGTCCGACTGCACCGCCGACAAAATCTACTACGAAGCTTTCGTCTTTTTCTTTCATCGCAGGCCTCAGAAGGGGCAGGGTACGGTATAGGTGACGTCACGGCCTTCGGGATGGCGGAACCCGACCTCCTGCGCATGCAGCATCAGACGCGGCGCGGCGGCGAGCGCTTCGCCCTCGGCATAAAATTCATCGCCGAGAATGGGGTGGCCAAGCGCCTTCATATGCACCCGCAATTGGTGGGTACGGCCGGTAAGGGGTGTCAACGCCAGCCGCGTTGCCGGAAGCGGCAATCGCTCCAGCACCTGCCAAAGGCTCTGCGCCGGCTTGCCGTTCTCGTGGTCGACCCGGTGGCGGGGCTTGTTTTCGGGATCGATGGCGAGCGGCAGGTCCACTTCCCCCGCTTCTCCCACAACCTCTCCCCAGACAATGGCGACATAGGATTTGCGTGTCTGGCGGTTTTCAAACTGCGACGCAATCGCCGCATGCGCCTTGCGGTTCAGGGACATCAGCACGATGCCGGAGGTGTCCTTGTCCAGCCGGTTGATCATCAGCGCTTTCGGGAACTGTTTCTGCACCCGCGTCATCAGGCTGTCCGAAAGCGCCGGATCGCGCCCCGGCACCGATAAAAGCCCGCTTGGCTTATTCAGCACTAGCAGATCGTCGTCGCGGTGCACGATGGTGAGCCAGGGGTCGAGTGGCGGATGATAGACGGGATTGGAAAGCTCGGATGACATGTCGCTTCCTTAGCACGAATTGCGCATTCGGACAGGCGCTAGAGCATTTCCAGGAAAAGTGGACCCCGGTTTTCCGTCCGGAAATGCGCCAAAACAAAGAGTTAGAGTGTTTTCGCGCTTCGAAGAAAAGCGAAAAAACTCTAGTCGGGAATGTGGAGATTGACGCGTCCGCTGGTCAGGTCGCTTAAAAGCCGGGTGAGCCGTTCGGCTTCCTCCGCCGGAACCGAAAGCAGCATATCCGCGCCGGTTCCGGTGAAATCTTCCTTTTCCACCCGCAGGTTCTGTGTGGCGGAAAGGCGCGATTTCACCAGCGCCAGATCGGAGAAGGGGCAGCTCAAAGTCGCGCTGACATAGGCGATGACCGGGGAGGTTTCGCCAAGCCGCAGGCAGGCCGCCGCCGTGCCGCCATAGGCGCGCATCAGCCCGCCGCTGCCGAGCAGGATGCCGCCGAACCAGCGGATGACGAGAACGGCGACATTGTCCAGCGCCTGACCGTCTATCGCCTGAAGGATCGGTTTCCCGGCCGTGCCCGAAGGCTCGCCGTCATCGCTGAAACGATAGGTCTGGCCGCTTCGCCAGGCCCAGCAATTATGGTTGGCGTCGGGATCGGAATGCGCCGCAAGAAAGTTTTTCGCATCCTCTTCGCCCGTCACTGGCGCGGCAAAGGCGATGAAGCGGCTTTTCTTGATATCCTGCGAAAAGGTGACGGGTCTGTCGAGCGTGAACATGGGCGTTTCAATATCGCATATATTCGCATGCGGAAATCGGTATAAGGCTCGGAATGGCGAAGATGGCGATGGAGAGGGTTTTGAGCGAGGCGAGGCAGGTCGCGATTATCGGCGGCGGACCGGCGGGGCTGATGGCTGCCGAGATGCTTTCGGCCGCAGGCCGTGCCGTGACGGTGTTCGAGGCGATGCCGACCGTGGCGCGCAAATTGCTGATGGCCGGAAAATCCGGCCTCAACATCACCCATGCCGAAGATTACGACAGCTTCCGTCATCGGTTCGGCGATGCGGAACCGAGGCTGCGCGCCGCTCTCGATGATTTTACGCCGGATATGCTGCGCGACTGGGCGCAGAGGCTGGGGCAGGAAACTTTCGTCGGCACTTCGGGCCGGGTGTTTCCCACCGTCATGAAGGCCTCGCCGTTGCTGCGGGCATGGCTTGCCCGGCTGGAGGCGCAGGGGGTGACCATCAGGACGCGGCATCGCTGGACGGGTTTTTCCGGTGAGCACCTGGTTTTCGCGACGCCGAAGGGCGAGATCACCATCAAGGCCGATGCCGTTCTTGTGGCGCTCGGCGGCGCAAGCTGGCCGCGTCTCGGTTCGGACGCCGCATGGGTTCCGACGCTGGCGGAGAAAGGCGTGGCGTTTTCCCCGTTCCGCCCCGCCAATTGCGGTTTCGACGTTGACTGGAGCGATATCTTCCGCGCGCGTTTTGCGGGGGAAGCGGTGAAATCCACCATCACCATTTCGCCGGCCGGAGCCTTTCAGGGCGAATTCGTCATCACGAAGCATGGTATTGAAGGCAGCGTGATCTATGCCCATTCCGCCGCGCTGCGCGACGGGCTGGAACAGCTGGGCAAAGTGTCGCTCGCAATCGATCTTGCGCCGGGACGTACGGTGGAACGCCTCAGCCGCGATCTGGCGAAACTCGGACGGAAGGAGAGTTTTGCAAACCGCATGCGCAAGGCGGCCGGCTTATCGGCTGTGAAGGTCGGGCTTCTGCGGGAAATCTTTCCCGACATCGCGGCCATGCCGGATGAGTTTGTTGCCGCGAGAATAAAACATGTGGAGATACCGCTTTTGCGGACGAGACCGATTGCCGAGGCGATTTCGTCGGCCGGTGGCGTCGCGTGGAGCGGTCTCGATGAGAGTTACATGCTGGAAAAGCTCCCCGGCATATTTGCTGCCGGGGAAATGCTGGATTGGGAAGCGCCGACCGGCGGTTATCTCTTGACCGCCTGTTTCGCCACCGGCAAGGCCGCCGCAAAGGGCATGGCCGCGTGGCTTGAAGACTCATCAGCCTGACAAGCGTTCAGCTGTGCCTGCTTCCTCACCATGTGCGGTCCTGACGAGGCAGCGCATGATGGCGTCAGTGGTGACGGCGCCGAGCGATTTGCCGTTTTCCCCGACGACTGTGGCGCTGCTGACATTTTCCCGGACGAGGGCGCGCAGGCCCTCTTCGACCGTCATGTCCGCATCGAGCTGAAGCCGCGACTGGCCGGAAAATTCCGGCTGGACGATGGCGCCGAGGCGAATGACCCGGCCGCGATTGACCTCCTCCACGAAGGCTTCGATATAGCTGTCGGCCGGCGACATGACGATTTCGGCCGCCGTGCCCTGCTGGATGATTTCGCCGTCACGCAGAATGGCGATCTTGTCGCCCAGCCGCAGGGCCTCATCGAGATCGTGGGTGATGAAGACCACGGTCTTTTTCAGTTCCTTCTGCAGTTCCAGCAGCACCGTCTGCATATCGACGCGAATGAGCGGATCGAGCGCGGAATAGGCTTCGTCCATCAAAAGGATTTCGGCATTGTTGGTGAGCGCCCGCGCCAGACCCACACGCTGCTGCATACCGCCCGAAAGCTGGTTCGGATAATGGCTGGAGAAGCCTTCCAGCCCCACGCGCCTGATCCAGACTTCCGCCCTTTCCTCCCGCTCGCGCTTGTCGACGCCCTGCACTTCGAGACCGTAGACGACATTCTGCAGCACGTTGCGGTGTGGCAGCAGACCGAACTTCTGAAACACCATCGCCGTCTTGTGGCGGCGAAACTCCAGCAGATCCGCTTCGCTGAGGCGACACACGTCCGTGCCGCCATAGAGGATTTCGCCGGCGGTCGGGTCGATCAGCCGGTTGACGTGGCGGATCAGTGTCGATTTGCCTGAGCCGGAAAGGCCCATGATGACGGTGATCTGCCCGCCCGGCATAGTGATGTTGATATCGCGCAGGCCGAGCACATGGCCATGTTTGGCGTTGAGATCCGCCTTGGACATGCCGGCCTTGACGGGTTCGACATAGTCGGCCGCCCTGGGGCCGAAAATCTTGTAGAGGCTGCGAATTTCGATCGATTGACTAGCCATGCGCCACTTCCCGGTGTTTTTGCAGGCGAAGGCCATAGGCCTGGCTGATGCGGTCGAAGATGATGGCGATGCCGACGATGGCAAGCCCGTTGAACACGCCGAGCGTGAAATACTGGTTGGCGATGGCCTTCAGCACCGGCTGACCGAGGCCCTGCACGCCGATCATGGAGGCGATGACGACCATGGCGAGCGCCATCATGATAGTCTGGTTGATACCGGCCATGATGGTGGGAAGGGCAAGCGGCAGCTGCACCTTGAAAAGCTTCTGGCGCTTCGAAGAGCCGAAGGCGTCGGCAGCCTCCAGCACGTCGCGGTCGACCATGCGGATGCCGAGATTGGTAAGCCGTATCATTGGCGGAATGGCGTAGATGACGACGGCGATGACGCCGGGCACGCGGCCGATGCCGAGCAGCATGACGACGGGAATGAGATAGACGAAACTCGGCATCGTCTGCATCACGTCGAGAACGGGATTGACCACGCTCTGCAGGCGGTTGGAGCGCGCCATGGCGATGCCGATGGGCAGGCCGACGACGATGGACAGCACGGCGCAGACGAAGATCATCGAGACCGTCTTCATCGTGTCTTCCCACATGCCGAACCAGCCGATGGCGAAGAGAATGCCGCAACAGAGCGAAACAATGGTGGCGCTGCGGCTGCCGAACCAGGCAAGCGCGCCGACAATAAGAATAACGACCGGCCAGGGTGCGCCGATCAAAAGCCTTTCCGCCCAGATGAGGAAGCTCTGAAGGGGAGTAAACAACCCCTCGATTGCGCCGCCATAGGTTCGGGTGAAAGCCCGGAACCCCTCGTCGATGACTTTTTTCAGCGCGCGCAGAGCATCGTCATTCATGGTCGGAAATTTGAAAAGCCATTCCATATCCTGTTCTCCATGACGAACCGGAGGCGGGGATCGATATCCTCCGCGCTCCGGGAGTAAAATCGTCAGAGCGCCGCGCATCCGTCAGGACACAGGGCGGAACGCTCTGTTGAACCGGCGCATCGTCACCGGAAAGCCGGGAGGCATTCCTGGGCCGATGCGGGCGCGGCGTCGCCGCTGGCGGACGCCGTTTGCCGGGCAGATATGCAGGGACCGGCTTTTAAAGGGCGGCCTTGACCTTTTCCGCGACGTCAGGAGATACCCAGCCCGTCCACAGCGCCTCGTTTTCCTTCAGGAAGTGCTTGGCGCCGTCTTCGCCGGTCGCCTGGTTGTCCGTCATCCAGGCAATCAGCTTGTTGACGGTGTCGTTGGTCCAGGCGCGCTTGTTCAGATAGTCCATGGCCGGGCCGGCACGATCGGCGAAGGTCTTGCTCACCAGCGTCTGCACGTCATCCACCTGCCATGCGTTCGGCTTCGGGTCCGCGCAGTCGGCGACGGATGTGCAGCGCTTCCATTCAGCCGCATCGTAGTCGGCGCCGAAGCCGAGCTTCACCATCTCATATTTGCCGAGCAGCGAGGTGGGCGCCCAATAATAACCGACCCAAGGCTGCTTGGCTTCGTAAGCCTTGGCGATGGAGCCGTCGAGACCTGCCGCAGAGCCGGTGTCGACAAGGGTGAAGCCGGCCTTTTCACCGCCGAAAGCCTTGAAAAGCTGCGCGGTGACGACAGTGCCGCCCCAGCCCTGCGGGCCGTTGAACACGGCGCCCTTAGACTTGTCTTCGGGCGAGGGGAAGAGTTCGGGATGTTTGAAGAGATCCGGAATGGTCTTGAGATCGGGATTGGCGTCGGCGACATATTTCGGAATCCACCAGCCCTGGACCGCGCCGTCCGAGAGGATCTTGGCGGCCGCAACGACCTTGCCGCCTTCCAGCCCCTGCTTGACGATTTCCGGCTGCAAGCTGACCCATGCCTCAGGCGCGATATCCGGCTGGCCTTTTTCGGCCATGGAGGTCAAAGTCGGCACGGTGTCGCCGGTGACGATTTCAGCGGAGCATCCGTAGCCCTTTTCGAGAATGAGCTTGTCCAGATTGGCGGCGACTTCGGCGGATTGCCAGTTCATGCTGGCGATCGTCACGTTTCCACAGTCGGCGGCATAGGCCGCGCCGCCTGAAAAGGCGAAGCCGGCGGAAAGAATTGTGGCACCCAAAAGTATTTTCATTGTTGTTCCCTCTGGTCGCGGTGTGGCGAAGACCCGGGCGCTGACGGCACCGCGACCGCCAGCACCCTTATTGAGGCTTAATAATTCCTTTGTCGCCATCCCGTTTGCGGCAATTTCTGGCGTATTGAGGATGCCAATTGTCAAACGAAGGCGGGGTCGCAGGGATATATTGGAGAAATTTCTCGCGCGAAGGTTCTGAAATGTCTCATGGTTTAGCACTCGCCTTGCGACATTTACGCCGCGATGGAACTTTTTCAATTTTCTGAAAAGCTTGGGAACAATAAGCGGAAGTTTCTGTTTTCTTGGACTTTTATCCTGTTCTGTATTACGGGAGATTTTCTCTCGGTTTTTGTGGTGATGTTGAATGACCAATCTTGGTGCTGCGCCGGTATGGCCGATCGGTGGCGGTGAAACGGGTGAGCTTGTGCGCCGCTTCGACTGGTCGAAGACATCGCTCGGTCCTATTTGCGACTGGCCGCAAAATCTGAGGCAAAAAGCCAATTCCGTCGTCAATTCCCCCATTCCGCAGGTGCTGATGTGGGGCAGGGATCATGTGATGATCTATAATGACGGCTATGCGGAGATCGCCGGCAATTATCACCCGCAGGCGCTGGGCGGAACCGTACCCGGCATCTGGCCGGAAATATGGGACTGGAACAGCCGCATTCTCGAAGCCGGTTTTCGCGGTGAGGTCATGGCCTATCGCGACCAGCCGATGACGCTGATGCGGCATGGCCTGCCGGAAGAGGTGATCTTCGATCTGTTCTACACGCCGATCTATAATGAGGGCGGCACGGTGGACGGCGTTTTATGCACCGTGCTTGAAAATACCGACAAGGTGAAAGCCGTGGAGGCGCTGGAACAGAGCCGCAAGGAACTGAGCCGGCTTACCAATGCCCTGCCCATTCTGGTCGGATATGTCGACCGTGATTACGTTTATAAATTCGCCAATGACGGCTATCTGGAATGGTTCGGCCGCCGCGCCGAGGAAGTGATCGGCCGCAGCGTTCCCGAAATCGTCGGCGAGGCGTTTTTCGAGGCCCGCAGGGCCTATCTCGACCGCGCATTCAGCGGCGAGAAGGTCGTTTCGGATACCGTGATCAGCAGACCGGACGGCAGCACGCGCGCCGCTGAAATCCGCTATGTTCCGCGTTACATTGCCGATGGCTCCATCGACGGCATCTATGTGCTGATCATCGATATCGAGGAGCGGAAACGCTCGGAGCGGGAAATCCTCATCAGCAACAATCGTTTCCGTGCTGCGGTGGATGCCGTGCACGGCGTGCTGTGGACCAACAGCGCCGAAGGAATGATGCTGGGCGAACAACCCGCCTGGAGCGCTTTGACGGGTCAGACTCCGGAAGACTATCAGGGTTTTGGCTGGGCGGATGCGGTCCATCCCGAGGACAGGCAGGGGTCTGTCGACAGCTGGAACAAAGCGGTTGCGGAAAAGTCGACATATATCTGGGAACATCGGGTGCGCCGCCATGACGGCGTCTACCGCACTTTCGCGATCCGTGGCGTACCGATTTTCGACAAGGCCGGCGCCATTGCCGAATGGGTCGGTGTCCATACGGATGTCACCGAACAGCGGCGGGCCGAAAACACCCTCAAGGAACATGCGAGCAATCTCGAGCGTGAAATTCGTCACCGCATCCGGGCGGAAGAGCAGCTTCGGCAATTGAACGAGAGCCTCGAGGCGCGTGTCGAGGCGGAAATGGCCGAGCGCCGCCAGACTGAAAAGGCGCTACAGCAGGCGCAGAAAATGGAATCCATCGGCCAGCTCACCGGCGGCGTGGCGCATGATTTCAACAATCTGCTACAGGTGATCGCCGGCAATCTGCAATTGCTGTCGAAGGATGTGATCGGCAATGAGCGTGCGGAACGGCGGTTGGAAAACGCGCTTGCCGGCGTTCATCGCGGCGCAAAGCTGGCCAGCCAGCTTCTGGCCTTCGGCCGCCGCCAGGCGCTGGAGCCGCGTGTCATCAACATCGCCCGTTTCGTAACCGGCATGGACGATCTGCTTCGCCGCTCGCTCGGCGAGGCGATCGAGGTGGAGGTCATCACATCGGGTGGTCTCTGGAACACCTATGCCGACCCCAACCAGGTGGAGAACGCTCTTCTCAATCTGGCCATCAATGCACGCGACGCCATGGAAGGGCAGGGCAAGCTGACCATCGAGGTCGGAAATGCGGTTCTCGACCGCGATTATGCCCGCAAGCACTCGGAAGTTTCGGCGGGGCAATATGTGATGCTCGCCGTCACCGATACGGGTTCGGGCATGTCGCCGGAAATTCTCGAAAAGGTCTTCGAGCCGTTCTTCTCGACAAAACCGGAAGGCAAGGGCACCGGCCTCGGGCTTTCGATGGTCTATGGTTTTGCGAAACAGTCCAGCGGCCATGTCAACATCTATAGCGAGGTGGGGCAGGGCACGACGGTGAAGATGTATCTGCCGCGCTCCGCCGCCGATGAGGACAGGGAAGTGGTGATGCCGACCGGCCCCGTGGAGGGTGGCACGGAAACCATTCTTGTGGTGGAGGATGACGAGGAAGTGCGCAACACCGTCGTCGAGACCTTGAGCGATCTCGGCTACCGCGTGCTCACCGCCCGCGATGCGCAGGCCGGTTTGACGGTGGTGGAAAGCGGCATTCCGATCGATGTCATCTTCACCGACGTGGTAATGCCCGGACCGTTGAAAAGCCGGGAAATGGCGCGCCGCGCGCAGGAACGGCTGCCCAATCTCGCCGTTCTCTTCACCTCGGGTTACACCGAAAACTCCATCGTGCATGGCGGCAAGCTGGATGCCGGGGTGGAGCTTCTCTCCAAACCCTATACGCGCGAAGCGCTGGCGCGGCGCATTCGCCACGTCATCGCCAACCGCAAGCAGGTTTCGCTGTCGAGAGCGCGGCCGACATCGGCGCCGGGTTCTTCGAAACCTTCCGAACCGGTCAGGGCGGTCGAAAATCAAAACCGGTCCATACGCGTTCTTCTGGTCGAGGATGACGAGTTGATCCGGATGAATTCGACGGAGATGCTCTCGGAGAGCGGCTTTGCCGTCGTCGAGGCCGGAAATGCGGCGCAGGCGCTGAGGGCTATCGAAGCGGATCAGATCGACGTTCTTGTCACCGACATCGGCCTGCCTGACATGAAGGGCGGCGAACTGGCGGTGGAGGCCCTGCGCCGCAAGCCGGGGCTTGCCATTGTGTTTGCGACGGGAGACAGCCATTTGCCGGAAGGAGCGCCGGCAAGCGCGGTTCTCCTGACCAAGCCCTATGACGAACAGCAGATCGTCTCCGCCGTTGAACAGGCCCATACGGGCAAGTCGGTGGCGGCCGAATAGGCCGCCTTCCCGCCGTTCAGTAGCCGCGGACCATGTCGACCGTCTCCGGCAGCCCGCCCGTTTCCCGCCATGCGCGGACATTGCCGGCGACGATCCGGGCAGAACTTTCCCGGCTTGTCGGCGCGGAAATATGCGGCAGGACGGTAACTTTGGGGTGTTGCCAGAAGGCGGAAGCGGTGGGCAGCGGCTCCTGCTCGAAGACATCGAGAACGGCGTGCGAAAGCCTGCCGGAATCAAGCGCCGCAATCAGGTCATCGGCGACGATGACCGCGCCGCGGGCGAAATTGATGAGTGCCGCGCCCTGTTTCATTGCGGCGAGACGGCTGGCATCGAGAAGACCGCGCGTCGCATCGGTAAGCGGCACGAGGCAGACGAGAATGTCGCTCTTTTCCAGCAATGCCTGCAGCCCGTCATCGCCGGTCAGCGTTTCCACGCCCTTTATCGCCTTGGCCGAACGGCTCCAGCCGGCAACGTTGAACCCGGCATGGATGAGGCGCTCCGCCGCAGCCGTGCCGAGCGCCCCGAGGCCGAGGAGACCGACGGTCATCTCGCCGGGGTGGCGATAGTTCAGCTCCTGCCAGAGCGCCTTTTTTTGGTTCTCGCGATAGGCGGGCATGTCGCGCTGCAGGTAATAGGTCCATGCCAGCACGGCTTCGGCCATGACGCGGGAAAGCTCCGGGTCCTTCAGCCGAACGATGGGGGGAGCCTTGTCGCCCAGTTCCAGCACCAGCCGCTCGACACCCGCCCACAGGCTGTGGATCCATTTGAGGCCCGGAAGTGCCGCGATATCGGCCGGATCGGGATTGGCGACGATGGCGAAATCCACCGCCTGTCGCTGCTCGTCCGTCAACTCGGAAAAGGAGAGGATGTCCTCCTGCGGCATGGCGGCGCGCAGCGCCTGTTTCCAGACGGCTTCCGTTTCCGCATTCATCCGTGAAACAAAGGCGATGGGTGATGGCATGGGACTGATCCTGC
Source organism: Agrobacterium sp. D14 (assembly GCF_001526505.1). Taxonomy (NCBI): domain Bacteria; kingdom Pseudomonadati; phylum Pseudomonadota; class Alphaproteobacteria; order Hyphomicrobiales; family Rhizobiaceae; genus Agrobacterium; species Agrobacterium sp. D14. The sequence continues at coordinate 13,940 of NZ_ASXX01000011.1, read as the reverse complement.
TTGCGATTTTAGCTTCACGCCATCAATGCGCAATTTCGGCGGGCAATACCATGGGTGGAATGGGGGAATTTGTGATTCTTCCGTCATGCCGGACTAGATCCGGCATCCAGCCGCCGCGCGTCTGCGCGGCGCCAAGACTTCTTTTCAGCTCAAGGACTTGGGCTGGCTGGACCCCGGCTCGGGGGCCGGGGTGACGGAATGTGGATGCAACCGGCCTGTTAAATCTCCACCATTACGCATCTTCCTTTACCGGCGGCTTCGCATCGCCGTAATAGGCCGAGAATTTCTCGTGATAATGCTCCGAACCGCCGGGGCCGGCATAACGCTGCAATTCCGTCATGTCGGTCTTGTTCAGCACGATGCCGAGCGTCTTGTTGGCGATCTGCGGTTCGTTGGCCATCAGGTTCTGCACCATCTGGATCGGCGTCTTGCCCCACTCGGTGACGAAGACGAAACCGTCCACCTGCGGCGCAAAGGCCTTGGCGTCGATGACGGGAACCACGGGTGCAAGGTCGACGATGATGTAGTCGCAGGCCTCGCGGGCGGAGTCGATGAATTTGCGCATGCCGGAGGAAGACAGCAGCTCGCTGGAATGGGCGAACTGGTTGCTGGTGGAAACCGGCAGGATGCCCATTTTCGTGCGCGTATCCACCTTCACCGCCTGCGTCCACGGAACTTCATCGAGCACCACTTCGACGAGGCCGGCGGATTGGCGTGTCGTCAACATGCGGCTGAGGCCAGGATTGCGGATATCAGCATCCACCACCAGCGTGCGCTTGCCGGTGGAGGCGATCAGCCCGGCGAGATTGAGCGCCACGACCGACTTGCCTTCATTCGGCAGGCAGGAAATCACACCGATGACCCGGCACTGGCGTTCCTGAATGACGACATCTGCCGTCAGTTTCACGTTACGCAGCGTTTCCGCAAAGCTGGAACGCGGGCTGTCGACGGCAAGGCGCAGCATTTTCTGGAACGAGACCTGTCCGCTTTCGTCAAGCGTGGCGTTCTCGCCGCCGGGGGTGGCGGCGCTGTTGCCCGCCTTGGCGTTTTCCACGCCCCTTTCACCGATGAAGGGCAGGTAACCGAGAAAACGCATGCGCAGATTGTCACGCACATCATTGCCGGTGTGGAAGAAGCGATCCCGGAATTCGAGAAGCGCTGCGATACCGCCGCCGAGCATCAGGCCGAGAACGACCGAAAGCGCCATGGTCATGGTCTTTTTCGGGCTGGAAGGCGATGTCGGCAGGCCCGCTTCGGAAATGATGCGCGCCTTGGCGATGGGCAGCGACTGCTTTTGGGAAGCTTCCTCGAAGCGGCCGAGATAGGACTGGTAGAGGGTGCGCAACGCCGTTGCCCGCTGCTCAAGTTCGCGCAGCTGGACCATGGTGATGTTGGCTTCGGAATTGCGGCCTGCCACCCGGTCGATATTGTCGCGCAGCGACTGCACGCGGGAATTGGTGACGTCGTATTCGTTCTTCAGGCTGCCGGTCAGCTGCTGCAGTTCCTGATAGATCTGCCGCGAAACCTCTTTCTTCTCGGCGTCCAGCGCAACCGCCTGCGGATGGTCGGCGCCGAATTGCTGGACGATGCCCTGCTGCCGGTCGGAAATGGTGATGTAACGTTTGCGCAGATCCTGAATGACCGAATTGTCGGTGTCGCGGGCGGAAACGACGGCATTGTCCACGGCCGCATCCGGTCCCCGGTCGATGATCGATTTATACTGGTTGTAACGGGCCGAGGCCGTCGCGGCATCGGCCTGCGCGGCAATCAGCTGGCCGTTCAGGTCGGCAAGCTGGCCTTCGGACATCAGCTCGCCGCGCGAAGAGACGATGTTGTTGTCCGACTTGAATTTCTGCACCGCCAGTTCAGCCGCCTGGGCGCGCTGGTTGAGGTCCGTCATGCGTTCCTGCAACCATACCGAGGCCCGCTCGCTGGCGTCGAAATTGGCGTTGAGCTGTTCGGTGAGGTAGGCCTGCGCATAGGTCTTGGCGATCTGCGCGGCAAGCTGCCGGTCGGTCGAGCGGGTGGAAATGGCGATGACCGAGCTGCGGCCGACACGTTCCACCGTCAGCGACTGCTGCAGCACGGCGGCGGCCTTTTCGCGGCGTCCGGCGCGGATTGCGGCTTCGGAGACCGGCGGATCGCCCGGCAGGACGAGATCGAGAATGCCACGCACGGAGGATTTGACGAGTTCGACCGGCGACATCGGCGGATTGACGATGGTGTCGTTCTCATCGAGCCTGGCCTTGTCGACCACCGTCAGCGCCATTTCCTTGGATTTCAAAATTTCCACGGCGCTGGCGATGCGGTTGTCGACGATCTGCGCGGCGGGCACCGGCGATTCCTCTTCCGCATAACGGGAAAGGCTTTCATCCAGGAGCACCTGCGTCATCGCGGTATAAACGGGGGTCGCAAGCACCAGATAAAGGCCAGCCAGAACCACGGCGGCGATGACCGAAGCGGCAATGACATTGGCACGACGCACCACGGCGGCCCACAGGCGGTCGAGGTCGATGAACGTGTCGGAATCCTTGCCGGACTCCGGAAAACCGATATTGGATTTAAAGGTCTTGTGGTGCATGGACCTACCTTGTGAATTAAAATGGTACGCGGGAAGCCGAACAAATGCTCGCCTTCCCGCCTCCCGTTATTGATGCGCCGGCCGCCTCCCCCGGCGGCGCGATTAAAGTCAGGCCGCCTGGACGCGGCTTTCGTGGTTTGCCACCAGTTCCTTCACCGAAGCGAGAACCTGGGCCTCCATATCGGCGCGCATCAGCGAGAAGGCGACGTTGGCGGCAATGAAGCCCTGCTTGCTGCCGCAGTCGAAGGTGCGGCCGCTATATTTCTGCGCATGGAAGGACTGCTTTTCGGCGAGCCGCTTCATACCGTCGGTCAGCTGAATTTCATTGCCCGCGCCGCGCTCCTGCTTGGCCAGAATATCGAAGATTTCCGGCTGCAGGATGTAACGGCCATTCAGGTAATAATTCGAAGGCGCCCTCGAAGGTTCCGGCTTTTCGACCATTTCGGTGACGGCGAAGCCGTGATTGACCTTCTGGCCGACGCCGACGACGCCATAGGACGAGACTTCTTCCGGCAGGCATTCCTCGACGCCGAGAATATTGCCGCCGACTTCGTCATAAAGCTCCATCAGCCCGGCAATGCAGCCGCGTGCGCCATAGGAAACCATGTCAGGCAGAAGCAGGGCGAAAGGCTCCTTGCCCACCAGTTCACGCGCACACCAGACGGCGTGGCCGAGACCGAGCGGCACCTGCTGGCGCGTATAGCTGACGGTGCCGGCAACCGGCAGCATCTTTTCAAGCTGCAGAACCTGCACGGTCTTGCCGGAGCGGGTGAGCGTGTTGATGAGTTCCGGCGCGCTGTCGAAATAGTCTTCGATGGCGGTCTTGTTGCGGCTCGTCACGAAAATAATGTGCTCGATGCCGGCCTGCATGGCCTCGTCAACGGCATATTGCACGACCGGACGATCCACGATCGTCAGCATTTCCTTCGGCATCGCCTTGGTGGCGGGCAAAAACCGTGTGCCGTTGCCAGCTACGGGAATGACGGCTTTTCTGACAGTTTTGTTCAGGTCCATCGCGTTCTCCTTCATCAAGGTTTGATCTGTCCCCAGTCCCCGCGCAGATTTCGTCCACGCGTCAATTTCACGAAATCTGTCTTTTCACCCCAGTATTCGCCGCGGGCGCAAACATCGCGTCCCTCAGCCTCCTCAGCCGCACCGCTATCGGCATTCTTAAGTGCCCCAGCACGGCAGGATCCCTAATCGTGGTCTTCAAGGCGCCGAGTACCGAGCGGCTCTTGATGTTTTCCACCAATGTCAAAAAATTATGCGCCAGCCGCAGGCTGCGGGCTCTCGCCTGCTGCGCATCCATGGCGGCGGGCAGCAAAGTGTAATGGCTCAGGAATTCCTGATCCGCCCGCATCATCGCTTCGACGTGGTGCAGTTCGAGCACGCGCGAAATCGAGCCTTCGCGGATATTGTAGATGTAGCCCGGCTTCGGTTCGATGACGCAAAGACCGCCGGCGGCGAGCGCCGAGGCGAGCAGGATATAATCCTCACCAATGCGGATATCCTCGCGGAAGCGCAGTCCCTCGACATTGAGGAAATCGCGCCGGAACATCGGTTTCATATAGCCGAAATTGAAGGTGGCGCGGAAAAGAATGTTGGAGGAAATGAAGTCCTCAAGCGTGAGAACCGGCCGTTCTTCCAGAAATTCTTCCGGAAACATCGTCTCCATGGGCCTGCCGTCGGTATAGACGACATTGAGATTATCGACCGCAATCGCCGCATTGGCGGCTTCCGCCCGGCACATCATGCAGGCGGAACGCTCCGGGCGGATGACATCGTCGGAATCGAGCACGGCGATCCAGCGTCCGGTCGCGGCTTCGATGCCGGCATTGCGTGCACCGCCCGGACCGAGGTTTTCGGCAAGAGCAAGCAGGCGGACGCGCGGATCGATGATGGCGATACCTTCCACGAGCGCAATGGTGTCATCGGCGGAGCGGTCGTCGACGACGATCACCTCCAGCGTCACACCCTGTTGGTTGAGTGCGCTTTGAACGGCGGCTTCAATCGTATCGGCCGCATTATAGGCGGCGATGACGAAGCTGATATCGGGCGGCGAGGCAAGGTTCTCCATCAGGTCGCCTCCACCGCGCCATACTGGCGGATTTCGCGCACGCCGAAGGCGCCACTCATCGAGCCCATATGTAGTGCGCCACGCAGCGCATAACGGTTGCGGCGCACGGCGTTGAAACCGTTCAAGGCGGCGAAGACGGCGCAATAAAGCACTTTCGATCCCGCTTTCAGCACCTGCACTACGCGGCGTATACCGGGTTTCCTGTCCGCCAGCACGCGGCCGTGGGTCTGGCCGGAGCGGAAGCGGCGTTTGGCAAGCCACATGAAGCTTGCGCGATTTTCCGGCACCGGTTCGGACAGCATGGCATCTTCCGCAAAGACGATACGCCCGCCGGCGGCGTGAAGATGCGAAAAGAAATGAGTGTCTTCGCCGCCGCTCTGGCCGAGCGCCAGCGCGAAGCGCCGGCCCTTCACCGAGGGCGCATCCATCTTGAGCAATGTGTTGCAGGTATAACCGGTGATGATCTCGCCATTGACCCAGACCGGAACGGTCGAGTGGAAATCGCCGCGTTTCATCCAGCCCGGCGCATTGTCCCGGTAAACCGCCGTCACCGGGCCGAGAACGGCTTCCGCACCGGTTTCATCGGCCTTTTCCAGAAGGGCGGAGAGCCAATGCGGCGGGGCGGTCTCGTCATCATCGATGAAGGCCAGATAATCCGCCTTGCATTCCGACAGGCAGGCATTGCGGGCAATCGAAATATTCGATTTCGGGCAATGGACATAGGTGATCTCGAAGGGGGCGGTTTCGCGCAGGCGATCGACGCTCGCCCTGGCGCTTGGCTCCTCGTCATTATCGGCAACAATCAGCCGAACTTTCACGCCTTCCGGCACCTCCAGCTCGAAGAGTGACAGAAGTGTGGCGATAAGTGCGGGGCGCCTGTAGGTGCAGATGCCGATATCGACAGTTTTCGAATCATCTGTGCGGGTGACGGTGTTGTCGGTCATGAGACAGCCTTTCTTCCCCGGAATTTCAGGAGTTCCAGCCAGAAGCCGGTGGACCAGGCCAGATGCATCACCATTGCCGAAAAGGCGGCGAGCGGGCCGTATGGGTTTTTCTGACCTATTGCCATCCACAAGCCATAACCCACACATGCGGCGATCCAGAGGCCAAGCGGAATAAGTGCCGCCCAATGCACAAGCGACAGCAGCGCCAGGATGAAAACCGGCAGAACGGCGAGCGGGATCATCTGGCGGATTTTCGGGATAGAGCGATGTTTCAGGAGGTTCTTCGCCCGGCCGCGGCCATAGGCGAGATATTGCCTGAAGAGCGGCATGACGCTCGCACGCGGATAATAGGTCATGCGGGTCTTGTCGGTCATCCAGATGCGGAAACCGGATTTGCGCAGGCGGAAATCCAATTCGGCATCCTCGTTATGGCTGAAGCTCTCGTCATAACCGCCGACCGCGTCGAAAGCGGCGATCCGCATCAGCGCGTGGTGGCCATGGTCGATCCAGTGGCCTTTCGCGCCTTCGCGGTGCTTGGAGCCGCCATTGCCGAGCTTGGAATTCTGGGCGATGGCCGTCGCCTTCTGAAACAGGCCGTGGCCGACGGTATCCATGGCGACGACGACGGAATCCGCGCCGGTGCGCTCCGCATCCTCGATCAGCCGCTGGCAATAATCGTCGGGATAATCGCCATGGGCGTCGATGCGGATGAGGTAATCGAAATCCTCGCCGAAGGTGGCGAGGGCAAGGTTGATGCCGGCGCTCTGGATGCGCTTCGGATTGGCGAGAAGCGTCACGCGGTCATCCGCCGCCGCAAAGGCGGTAACGATATCGCGGGTTCCATCCGTGCTGCCGCCATCGGCAACCACGATGCGGAAAAGACGCCCCTGCATCGCGCCGGTGAATTTGACAAGCAGCCCCTCGATCGTCTTCGCCTCATTGAGGCAGGGAATGACGATCAGCGTTCTGATGCCGGAATGACCAAGACCTTCCATGATTTGCCCCCTACGCACTACACGGGTGAAAACTGCGCTTCACGGGCATGGCCGGAAGCGGATTTGGCGAGAGAGGACAATTGCTGGACCAGCAGACGGCAATCGTCGCGGTCGGTCAACCATTGTTTCCTGTCGAGTGCCGAGAGGGTGTTGAAGGCGTCCGCATAGGTTTGCGGGTTCATCCGGTTAAACAGCGCGGCGAGATCGTCAGCGCCCGCATGTTGCAGGACGAAGCCGATATCGCGCTTTTCGATGAAACGGGCGGTTTCCGTGCCGGCAAGCGCAATCGGCAGGGTGCCATAGAGGCAGCCTTCGTAAAGCCGGTTGGGCAGCAGCCAGCTGGAATTCTGGCCTTCCTCGAAAAAGTCTATCGCCCAGGTGAACTGCGCCTCGTTATAGATGGCGGCAAGGTCCTCGGGGTTCTTGTAGGGCCCATGGAAATGCACATGCGGGGCGGCAGCCACGAAGCCGTCGAAATCGGCAAATTCCGAATAGGCCGGCCGGCCGCGCAGGATGATTTCGACCTTGCCCTGCATTTGACGGGCAAATTCGGCAAGGATTTCCAGCGATTTGCGGCAACGAAGCGCACCGAACCAGCCGATTTTCCACGGTTCGCCGGGGGCGGGAGCGCGTGGTTGCGGTGTGGCGGCAACGGTGGCGTCGAGCGCCAGCACCTTGTTTTCCTGCAGCAGGACGGGAAGGTCGAGGCCCGACACGGGCTTGAAATAATGCTCCACAAAGGCCGGAGAGCTGGTGATCAGCAGCTTCGCGTCGCGTGCGAAATAACGCTGTGCGGCATTCAACATCTGTCCGGGCTTGCCCTTGTTGAGAAGCAGGCGGTGAATGTCGAGACACTCGTAAACCAGCGCCGGCTGCCCGGCATAGATCGACATGGCCCGCTTTGCCAGAGCCAGCATTTCCAGGTTTCTGGCAAGAATGACATCAGGGGCGGGAATGCCGTTCAGGGTCTTGCCCAGCGAGAGGCTGGCTTTCGCCACCGCCGCCATGCGCTGCAGAAACTGCCCGTCGGCGGTTTCCCCCAGCACGACGGGTACGACGCCTTCGATCTCCGCCAGTCGGTTCTGTCCGCGCCGGAAGCCCGCCAGCGTCACCCGCGCCCCGCCCGCAAGCAGGGTCAGCACCCGCCGACGAATGGCGGGGTCCGACAGATCATGCGCGAGATATAGAACATGGGTCATGCAAGGGTCCGGTTGGTTCATGCGTCAGAGACGCCGCGGATGACGGTTTGGTTCAAAAAAATCAGTTGAGGGCGCAGGCGATGGATTCCGAGAACTGGCATTTGTCGCCGAGCGCCGTGAAGGCAAACCGGTCAACGATCATTTGCGTTGCGCCGGAATAGGAGAAGGCGCCCATCCAGTCCTTCAGCGTATCGGTGCCCCACAGGCTGAAGAAAATCTTCTGGGCATTCTGGGGAATTTTCGACTCGTCCGTCACTTCATGGACGAGCTTGCCGTTGACGTAATAACGCAGGCGCTGGGGCTCCCAGACGAAGGCGTAATCGTTAAAGCCGGCATCGGCTCCGCCTTCCACCGGCACCAGCTTCTCATTGCCGCCCTTGGCGGAAATATACTGGTTCAGCTGCACCTTGCCGGTGTTCTTGCCCAGAACCTCGAAGTCGATTTCATCGTGCGGCTTCTTGTCGGTCGGGCCGATATAGGTGAAGAAGGCGGAGTTCAGGCCCGAGCCGGTGGCGGCCTTCATGCGTGCTTCATAGGTGCCGTAGCGATAACGCCCCTTGGTCTGGATTTCGCCGCAGGCGAATTTGCGGTCTCCAGCCTTGGCTTCTTCGAAACCGAGTGTCAGCTGGCCGTTTTCCACCGTCGCCAGTTTCTTCGACCAGGTGCAGTTCTGATGCGCGCCATTGTTCCAGCCGTCGGAAACGTACCAGAAGCTTCTGTCCATGGAATCGAAGTTCTCGATGAAGGATGCGCCATTGCCTTCCTGCGCCTGGCTGGGCGTTGCAAAGGGGGTGGCCAGAAGGGCCGCGGCGAGAAGAATGCGTGTCTGAACGCGGGTGACAAATGTTGTCATTGGTTCACCTCTGTCGTTGCGAATAAAGTGTTTCGGATGTGGGCGGACCGATCATGGAGGTCCGTTTGGTCGCAAAATCGGCTTTCGTCTTGCCTTTGCCGTTTCGGCTTCCGGTCAGCACGGCATAGACGGCCGGCAGGTATTTGCGGGTCTGGGCATTGCTGATCACCAGAATGACGAAGGCGGAAAGCGTCGCGCTGATATAGAAGGCGGGGTAGAAATCCGGCCCGCCCTTGTTCCACACCATCCACATGATGACGAGCAGCGGATAATGGGCGCAGAAAATCCAGAAGCTCAGGCTGCCGGTTTCGGCAAGCCGCTGACCAAGCCGGCTGCGGATCAACAGGGCGGAAGACGCCCAGAAACCGAGCGCGCCGAAGACGGCAAGCAGATTGCGCGACATGTTGAGCCAGAAGGTGAATTCCGGGCCGGTGAAATAAAGTCCCGTCGCCAATATGGCCGAGGCGGCAAAGGTCAGCGCCATGATCGGCACGGCATAGGGGTCGAGCGCCTTGACGTCGATACGATGAAGCGCGAGCGCAATGCCGAGCGAGAAGCTGAAAAGAATGGATTTCTTCTGAACGATGAAAATCGTCAGGTCAGGCATGGCGGTGATGAAGAGCAGAATGGCGAGCGTCGGCAGGGCGAAACGGCGCATCAGAAAGGCGAGCACCGGCGACAGCAGGATGCAGACGAAAAGGTCGCGCAGGAAATAAAGCGGCACATTCACCGGCAGCTCTTCGAGCGCCGTTCCGTGGCTGATGATTTCACGCGGGCTGGCATTCCATAGATCGGGGAAATACCCTACGCCGACATCGAAGAGCTGGATCAGCAACACGGCCGCAAACAGCGCGCCGTTCCACAGAAGAAAAGGCAGCAGCACGGTTTTCGACTTGGAACGGATCGTCGCCGGATAATCGAAACCGCTCATGCCGCGGCGAAACAGCAGATAGCCGGAAATGGCGCTGAGACAGGGCACGCCGATGCGAAACAGCGCATCGCCCAGAAAAACCCGCAGCCAGTCGAAGAAGCCGTAAAGGCCGAGAAAAGGGCTGGTTTCGGCATCGTGCGGCACATGGACGAACACGATTCCTGATATCAGCAATATGCGCATCAAATTGATACGGGAGGATAGGTTCTGATCGACAGTCACATCAGTCACCCCTATTGGGCGGCGTCCACCCACGCCGCGTTGCAACCAGAGCGAACTTAAGCCCGCACTGGAAAGTCTGGTTTCGACTTTGGGATAAAATGTGGCGACGCGGGAAAAACACAAGCTTAGATTTTGCGGGTGAATGTCTGGCGTTCCGGTCATTCCTGTTGCTGTAAAAATTCAAATATCTGAAATTACTAGTATTTTTCTAAATCTGGCCATCGTTAAAAATCGCCGAAGCGTGTGAAATTGTCATTTGTCGTGATGTTGCGCTGCAAAAAGAGCCGCCATCCCGCCCTGCCGCAGGGAGGAAAATCACCGCGGAAAAGGCCGGTTAACGGCGGAAATGAGGCGCATTTTTCTGCGGTTGAACTAACCTTGGGTTGCAGTATCCCGCATGCGCCGCGATTTGACCATTCCGAGAATTTTCCCGAGCAGCGCCCGTTCGGTCAGCAGGATCAGCACCGCATAGATGACGCCACCGACGGCAGCGCCGATGAGAACCTGAAGCGTGGCATTGGGAACGCGCTCAGCCAGAAGGTGAAGCAGATAACGCACCGCAACGGCCATCACCAGCGCCGCGATCATCGGCCGGCTGCTGACATAAAGGCCGCGGAAGAAGGGCGTATCGCTTGCCTTGAACACCGCCCAGGAATAGGCGACCAGCGTTATCGCATTGACGATGCAGAGCCACACCATCGCGTCGATCAGGGTGCCATAAAGTGCGGCGAGCCAGACCGCGACGGTTGTGACGATGGCGCGGATCGTCGCCGACCAGAACAGCACGCGGCCGTAACCTGCTCCCTTCAAATACGGGATGAAGGTGCTGCACGGCGTCAAAATGGCTTTGGAGAGGGCGAGCAGACCGAGGACCGGCCAGGCATAGGCCCAGTTCTGCCCGAAGATGACAAGCATGGCCGGCTCCGCCACGGCCCAGAGGCCGAACATCATCGGTGCCAGGAGCACGGTCAGCACCTGCGTACTGAACATCAGCGCATCGCGCCGGCGCTGCGGGTCGTCCATCATGCGGCTGAAGGCGGGAAACAGGACACCCATGACGGCCGACAGAACCACCTGGTTGGGAATGCTGGCAAAGCGGTTGGAGGCGGAATAGGCGCCGGCATCCGCCAGCCCAAGATGCCGTGCAATGACCACCATCGGCGACTGAAAGGTAACGAAATTGGCGATTTCCGAGCCCATCAGCCCCGAACTGAAGCCGAGAAGCGGCACCAGCCGGCGCGGTTTCATGACGAAGCGCGGGCAATAGCGGGAAACGGCATAAAGCCCGACAAGCCGGATGAGGGCCGCGGCAAAAAGCTGGATGATCAGCGCCCAGACGCCGAAGCCGAGAAGGGCGAGAGCGACGGCGACGACCGCCGCGATGCTTTCCGACGCCATGCTCCAAAGCGCATCCTTGCTGAAATTCATGCGCCGGGCGAGCAGCGAATAGGCGACATCGCCGGCAAGCTGCAGCGGAATGAGGAAGGCCATGATGCGCAGCAGGTAAGCGCTTTCCACCGCGCCCAGCAGCCCGCCGAAAAACTCCGCCCAGATGTAGAGGACGGCGGCCATGGTGCAGGAGATGGCGAGATTGGCCCAGAAGACGGTATGGATCGTTTCCATATCCTCTTCCTTTTCGACGATGAGGGCAGAGGTCAGCCCCGCGCCGGCGATCATCGTCAGAAACTGTACAACCGTTAGTCCTACCGCCACCACCCCGAATTCCTCCGGGGAAAGCAGTCTTGCGAGAATTGGGACCGTGACAAATTTAAGCCCGAATGTCCCTGTTTTTGATAAAACGCTCCAGCCGACATTCGTGGTGATGGTCTTTACATTTGGCGCTGGGGGCATACAAGCATCCTGTTTCTGGAGGCCGGCGGGAGGAAAGCCGGTTGGGAGTTGCCGATACCATCGGGGCCGCTTTTAGGATCGGGCCCGACACTTCTTGATCAACGCAAGGGGCGAAACAATGGCAAGATTTACTGTCGTCATTCCCTACTACCAAAAGCAGCACGGTGTCTTGGGACGTGCACTCGCATCGGTTTTTGCGCAGACTTACCAGGATTTCGATCTTGTCATCGTCGATGACGAATCGCCATACCCGATCGATCAGGAACTTGCGGAACTTTCGCAGGGTGAGAAAGACCGGATTCTCGTCATTAAACAGGCCAATGCCGGCCCGGGCGGCGCCCGCAACACCGGTCTGGACAATGTGCCTGACGGCACCGACTATGTCGCCTTTCTTGATTCCGACGATATCTGGACACCCGATCATCTGCAGAATGCGGCCTTCGCGCTTCAGACCTATGGCGGCGAGTGCTACTGGGCATCCATGCAGGCAAGTGACGAATTTTATTATCATTTCGCCATTTCCGAACTGGAGAAGAATGAGGGTGCGGCAAGGCTTTCCGAGAAGCCGCTGGTGATCGAACTGCCGGATCTGGCAAGTGTGATGTTGCGCAACTGGAGCTTCCTGCATCTCTCCTGCATGGTGATCGGCCGTCCTCTTTTTGAGAAAATCCGCTTTGACCCGGCGCTTCGTCTGGCGGCGGAAGACGTGCTGTTTTTCTGCGATTCCATCCTCGCATCGAAGCGCACGCTTCTCTGTGACGACGCCGGCGCGATGCGCGGCATGGGGGTCAATATCTTCCACAGCATCGACAATACCTCGCCGGAATTCCTGCGCCAGCAGTTCAATACCTGGGTGGCGCTCGACACGCTGGAGGGGCGTTTTTCACGCCGGCCGGACGATGTCGCCTCCATCGCTTCCTATAAAAACACGGCGCGCAAACAGGCGCTGTGGAGCCAGGCGGGCAATCTGAAACGGCGCAAGGCGCCCGAATTCGGGCTGCTCCTGAAGTGGGCGATGCGCGATCCGGCATTGCTGCGCGCCGCTTTCGAGCTAGGTGCTGGAAAAATCGTCCGCTCCAGATGAGTGAATTCTCGCCCGCAAGAATTTATATGTTTTTTTACCCAGGAGTGACCTCATGAAACCTTACCACTGGGAATCTCATCACGGAAATTTCGGTGACGATCTCAACCTGTGGCTGTGGGATTTTCTGCTTCCGGGCCTGCGCGATGTGCATGACGATGTCATGCTCGTCGGCGTCGGCACCGTGCTGAACGATGTTCTTTTGCCCGCAAGGCAGCGCAAGCTGGTAATCGGCAGCGGTTATGGTTATGGCGCGGTGCCGGATACCAGCACCGAGTTCTGGGATATTCGTTGCGTGCGCGGCGAAAAAACCGCCGCCAAGCTGGGGCTCGCGCCCGCAAAGGGCATTGTCGACCCGGCCGTCATGGTCACCGAGATGCCCGATTTCAAAGGCTTGCCGAAGCTCTACAAGAAGACCTTCGTTCCGCACTGGGAATCGGCGGAATTCGGCATGTGGGAAACCGTCTGCGAACCGGCGGGACTGACCTATCTCGACCCGCGCGGCGAGGCGAAAGCGGTAATCCGCGCCATCGCCCAGTCGGAATTCATCGTTGCCGAATCCATGCATGGCGCAATCCTTGCCGATGCCTTCCGCGTGCCATGGGTCGCGGTCAGCACCTCGCCGTCGATCAACAGCTTCAAATGGAGCGACTGGGCCGGCAGCGTGGGTGTCGAATATCAGCCGCGCTATGTGCCGGTTTCGACCCGCGCCGAGGCGGCGAAAAAGGGCTCGCGCTTCTGGGGCATGAGCTTCCCGCCGCCGCCCGGCCCCGTCATTGCCGAGGCCGGTTCCGTTCCGGTGCATGAAGGTCCGGCGCATGAGGGTGACGTGCTGGTGCGGCCGCAGGAAACGCAGTCCCGGTCATTGCGCAAATTGGCCAAGCAGGTACTGGCCGCGCCTTCCACACTGGCGCTCTGGCAGGCAAGCCGCGCGGAGCCGCGTCTCAGCCCGGATGGCCGGCTGGAAGAGCGCAAGGAGCGCTTTGCCGCCGTTCTGGAAACGGTGAAGCGGGATTATCTCTGAGGGTCTAACATGGTCCGCGGCGGCGCTTCCTTTTGCGCCACGGATAAGGTGCAGCGGCACCTATGCGTTTGGCAAGAGCGGAGAATCCGCAGGCCGTCACCCCGGACTTGATCCGGGGTCCAGCGCGATCAAGTCATTGATCGCGAAAGACTCCTTCACGGCGCAGACGCGCCGTGGCTGGA